>CAZLXE010000150.1:0-5860 GCA_964563005.1 uncultured Isosphaeraceae bacterium | reverse complement strand
GGGTCTCCTCAGTCGCCGGTGCGTCCGGTGGCAAGCGGGGGTTCGGGAGTTGGACCATGAGACTCAACCGAAGGCATACTTATACCCATACGCTGACCATCGATATCACTTCGATGATCGATGTGGTGTTTCTGTTGATTATCTTTTTCATGGTGACGGCGCAGTTTGCCCGAGACACCCGGGCGGAACTGGATTTACCCCAAGCACGGGGCGAGGAAAAGGAGATTGCGGAGGAAGAGGGCTTGCTGATTAATATTATGCGGGGAGGGGAAATTATTGTTAACAGTCAATCGGTGACCCTGGATGGACTGGAGCAACTGGTGCTGGCCCGGATTGGAGACGGTTCGGGACTCACACCGGCACAGGCCACGCGGGTGACGCTGCGGGCGGATCGTTGGGCGAACGCGGGTCAGTTGAATCGGGTTTTGGAGCGATTGCGGGAATTGCGGGTGGGGGTGGCCTCGTTGGCGACGGAAGTTCCTCGTTGAGTGGGAATTATTGAATCATGCGTATTCGAATGAAGAAAAATCGTCGCCGCGAAGATCGGATTGTGCTGAATCTGGCCAGCATGATTGATGTTACTTTTCTGCTTTTGATTTACTTCATGGTGACGATGATATTTGCTCCGGTGGAGGATCGTCTGCAACCCCGGATCCAAACAAAACAGGATTCGGCATCGGGTCAATCTTCAGATTTTCAGCCGCAGATTATTGAAGTTCTGATGTCGGAGGGTACGCCGGTGTATCGGATGGGAACACGGGAGTTTCGGAATACGGAGGCGTTGCGGCAGATGTTGGAGCCACTTCCGAAGACGGCGGGGGTTTTTGTGAATGTGTTTGACGAAGCGCCGGTGGGGTTTGCGGTGGGGGCGTTGCAGGCGGCTCACGATGCGGGTTTTGAACAGGTGACTTATGTGCCGTCGAGTTAGGAAAATTCCGATTTTGGTGGCGTTGTTTGCGTTGTGGGGGTGGTCTGTTCTGCAGGCGGATGAGGTGGCGGACTATCTGGAACGACTGGGGATGCAGGAACTTCTGGCGGTGCATCTGGAAGAGCAACTGGAAACGATGGCATCAGTCGATCGAGAGCCGGTGGTGCTGCAATTGGCGCATCTTTACGCGGAAATGTTGGCGAAGGTGGGGGATGCGGAAGCGCGGGAGCGGATCGAGGGGAAGAGTCGGGTTTTATTGCAGGAAGTACCGGATGAGCATGCGGATGAGTTGCGGCTGGCGTTGTTGCGGGGGGTGTATCGGAAGGCGGAACGGGTGGCGGAACTGCATCGGCTTCGTCTGGCATCGGAGGAGGAGGTCGAGGAAACCATGCAGGCGCTGCAGGGGTTGATTCCGAAACTGGATGTGCTTCGCCGGCGGGTGGAGGAATCCCGAGAAAAGGAGCGGAAGAAACTGGATCGGGCGGAGGGCGCGAAGGCGGCGCGGGTGCGTGCGAAGATTGAGTCCATCGATGCGCTGCATGCACAGTGTGCCTATCTGAACGGGTGGGCGTTGTATTATCAATCGTGGCTGCATCATCGTTCGAGTAACGCCCGGCAGGCGGAAGCGCTGTTTGCAGAATTGCTGGGGGCGGAACGGGGTTCGATACGGCCGGAGGATGTTTCGGAGGATCTGCGATCGACGGAACCGTTCGCGCGGACGATACTGGGTATGGCATTGAGCAAGTCGCTGACTTCCTCGAAGGCGACGGCCCTGGGGTGGATTGAATTGCTGACACATCCGCGGACGCACGAAACACTGCAGACGACGGCACCAATCTGGGAGACGGTGATTCTGCTGCAATTTGATGACTATCGGGGAGCGCGGGAAGTGATTCAGCGGGTGATGGATGAGGGGAAGGAGATTTCGGCGGCGTGGTTGCGGCTGCTGGCGGTGCAGGCGATTGAAGCGGGGGATCGTCATTCCGATGCGCCGGAATTGGCGAGTTTTGCGGTGGCTCAACTGGCGGCTCAAGGTGAATTGGGGGAAGTGCTGAATCTGGCGATGCGCTATGGGGAGGAGAAGGTGCTGGGAGAGGAGGGGTTCGCGCAGCACTATATTAAGGGGGTGCTGATGTATCACAGGGTGGAGGAGGAACACGGGACGGATGAACCGGCGGAAGACCCGGCTATGCGGGGGAAATTCAATATGGCGGGCGATTTGCTGGAGCAGGCGTTGAAGGAGACCGATGCGGGGGAGTTTTCGTCTGCCCTTCCCGCGTGTCGGCAACTGATCGCTCGGTGCCGGTATTTTGGTGGGGAGTTCGGGGAGGCGAGCCGTTTGTATGAGGAAGCGTCTGAATTGCTGCGGGGCGATGAGGCGGTGGAGGCGTTTTGGATGGCGATCATCTGTCTGGATCTGGCGGTGCGTGATCAAGATGAGGATGAGGGGTCGGCGGATCGACTGGCGGCGATGATTGATACATTTCTTGCGTTATATCCCACGAGTGAATATGCGCCGCGATTGATTCTGAAGAAGGCGGTGGATGGGCGGCAGGACGATCCGGGGCTGGTGGATGAATTGCTTTCGATTCCGGAGAAGGCGTCGATTTATGTGCAGGCGCGATCGAAGGCGGCGCAGATGTTGTTTGATGGGTTTCGGGCGGCGTCGCCTGAGGAGAAGGCGGCGGCGGGGGCGAGATTTCTGGCCGTGGCTTCGCCTTTGCTGGAGTTTGATGAGCCGCAGATTCTGAGTGGTCGGCCGAGTAAATTGGGGGATGAGGAAGTGGCGGAGCGGCGATATGTCATTCGGAGCCGGCAGATTCTGGAGGTATCACTGGAGAAAGAGGTGAAGCGATTGGGGGCGGCGCGGAGGGTTTTTGAGAATCTCGAAGCGTTTGTCAGGGAAGGGGGGAATTTGGACGATCATCATTCGGAAATCGAGTATCGGCGGATTCAGGAAAGGATTTATGCGGGGGATATACCGGTGGCGAGCGAGGTTGCGGATGGGTTGTGGGGGTGGGAAAAGGATGATCGGTGGACACGATTGGCGGTTCGGGCGCTGTTTCAGTTCGGGCATCGGGCGATGCGGGAAAATATGGGGAATGATGCAATGGTGGATCTGGTGGTGCGACACGGGACGAGGGTGTTGAGAGAGTTTGACGGGCAGGAGGAAGCGATTGATCAGCCGGGCGTGCAGCGGATGTATGCGGCGGTGGCGGAGGCGCGGACGAATTTATGGCGGCGGACGAAACGGGAAGAGGATGCTCGACTGGCGCTGGAGTTGTATGAGGCGTTGCTGCAGCATCAGTCGAGTAATGGACGATTTCTGCGGGCGGCGGGGGAACTTTCGGAGGCGGTGGGAGATGATGACACCGCGCTCTCGTGCTGGCGACGACTGGTGTCGGGGAGCCGGGCGGGGACAGAGCGGTGGTTTGAGGCGCGGTATCGGGTGTTGACATTGTTGAGTGAAATTGATCCCGATCGAGCGCGGGAGGTGATGCGGCAACACAAAATTCTACAACCCGATTATGGACCGGATCCGTGGGGCGCTCGTTTGAAGGCGCTGGATATTCGGCTGAGGGAGAAGAAAGAGGGTGCGCTGTCATCGGGAGCATCGGAGGATCAGCCGTGAGTGATTCTGCTCTGAAACATTTTCTCGGTCTGGAGGAGGATACGCCCGCATGGCGTATCTTGGGTTTGGCATCTACGGCGGATCAGAAGGAGTTAACGCCGACGGACATCGAGGCGGCCTTGGCGCAGCGCATCGAGCAGGTGCGGCGACATCCGGAGGGTCGGTCGGTGGAGGGGCAGCAGTGCATTGATGAACTGCGGCGGGCGGCGGACTTGTTGAAGAAGGATTGCTATAAACTTCTGGAGGCAAAACTCTCGCGGCCGGTCGATCCACGCTTGCCACAACCCCCGAAATCCCCGAAACCCCCGGTTCGCCCCGATTTTTCGGCGCAGCCATTGTCCGGAAAATGGCCGAATCGACGAGTTCTCCCTCAGTTGACGGCGTTTGATCGTCATGTGATGGCGGTGTTGGTGGGGAGTGGGGGTTGGAACGCGACGAGTCGTTCCCGCCTGGTGGCGATGGCGGGGGCCTATCGGATTTCGGTGGAGGGATTGATGAAGGTGATACGGGGATTGAGCAATTATTCGAAGGAAACCGGGCCAAAGCTGAATGTTCAGGTGATTACGGAGGAGGCGGCACGGGAGGAGATGGGGGATGCAGGGCTGCCACTGGCTCCGGTTCGGGTGCAGCCGCAGATGGCGGATCGGATCGATCGATTTGTGCGGGAGGAGATGCTGGGGGATGGGCAGAATCTTTCGGTTTTGAAGCTTTCGCTCTTTTTCGGGGCGGTGACAATTGTGATCAGTGTGCTGGTAGTGGTGGCGATGATGACGGGGAGTGATCAGAAGGGGGTGAAGGAGGATTCCGGGTTTGCTGTTTCAACGCGGGAGCGCGTTTCTGATCCTGTGGTATCGCGGTCTGCTTCCCGGGGGAGTGGGTTGTCGGTGAGGCGGACGGATTTTGAGCGTATGCCGACTTTTCTGGGGAACGGTTTGCCTCTGGCGGCGACGGAGGCGGCGGATGGATGTTTGACGCTGGCGGATGATCTGGGGGAATTGGCACGAAAATTGGAGATTGCGGACTCGCCATCGGAGTCGGTGTATCGGTTGTGGGAGGAATATCTAAATATTGCGGCGACGGGGTGGATGCTTTCGGATACGCGAACGCGGGATGCGATGGCGCGGGGGGTGGAGCGGGTTTTGATGCGGGCGGAAGATCTGAAGGGGGTGAGCGATCGTCTGCTGGCGGAGTTGGCTCCGCATTTTTCTCGACATTCTGAACGGGTGGAGGTGTGGCGGAGTGTGTGGCGGTGTGGGATGCTGGGGCATATGGCGAGCGAACGGAATCGTTCGCCGGGCTTGCGTCGTCGGGCGCGTTTGATGTTGCAGGAGGCGTTGCCGGGTCGGATGCTGGAGAATGATGCGGGGTTTGCGGGGACGGGACGGGCGTGGTTGGAGACGATTCTGCCGGATCTGGTGGCGGGGTTGGATATTGATGAGGATCCGTTTGATGCGTGGGAATTGTGGGTGGCGGCGCAGCGGGAGTTGGGATCGGATGCGGGACGGACGCGGAGCGTGCTGGTGGCGATTGAGATGATATTGCGGACGGGGACGGATCTGGGGCGGCTGGTGCCGAGGCCAAATTATGTGCCCCAACCGGGCGAGCATGCGCTGGAGGCGGCGCCGTTGGAGGCGGGGACATCGACCAGGGTGCTGGGGCGATTGATTATGCAACTGGATCTGGAGACGGATGCGCGGGCGATGGAGCAGATGACGGCGTTCTTTGATGATGAGGGGATTACAACGCGGGACTTGTGGGTGCTGACCAGTATTTTTGTTCAGTATGGGGGTATTTCGTGGTTTGATGCGTCGTTGATTCTGCCGGATGATGCTGATGCGGTCATGCGGCGGAGGACGAGGGATCGGATTGCGGAGGGGTTTGCGACGCACCTGGCTTTGTTGCCCAATCGAGCGGGGCGTGAGGGCGGGGATCGGGAATTGGAGTTGGAGGTTTCACTGGCGAGCCGTTGGCTGGATCTGGCGGATGATCTGCTGGCGACGCGGCGGCCTTTGGATTATGAAGGGGTGATGGGTCGGCTGGTGGTGGCGGCGCGGTTCAATGAGACGGCGCTGCTGCTTAGGGATCAGGATGATGAACTGGTTCCGATGCGGCTGGATGAGTTGGATTCGCTGCAGGAGCGGGGATTTCGGTATGGGAGTGATTCCGGGGGCGGGAGCGGAGGGGGAGCGGGGAGCGGGATTAAAGGAGGAGCGGGAAGTGGGATTCGGGGTGGGGCTGGGGGCGGGGGGGGTTCCGGAGGTGGGAGTGGTCAGGCGATGGGGACGGATGGGGGCGGGCTC
>CAZLXE010000149.1:1964-5960 GCA_964563005.1 uncultured Isosphaeraceae bacterium | reverse complement strand
ACGGGAAGGGATCGACGGGCAATCCCTTCCCGAGTATGAAGTTATTGGCGTTAATGACGAAAAGTTTCGGGAGTGGACTCCCGGGTCGGGGGTTCAGAAATGCCAGAACACCGAGAGGACTGTTTGCAGATCGGATTCTCGGTCATCCGTCAGGGGCAGACTCACCCCGAAGCCCACCTGAAGATTCGGATTCTCCATCGGCTGAACCTTGATGCCGGGCGTGATGTTCACCATGTCGAAGCCACCCTCGGCTCCCCCGAAAACGCGCGTGCCGTTGAACTCGAGCATGGGCATGATGCGATCGGTCAGGTGATACAGGAGGGAAAGATTCCAGCCCAGTTCGAGATTGGCCTCGTTCACCGGTCCCTGATTGAGAGGAATGCCGAAGGAAAGAAACCCGATCGTTTCCAGATCATCAACTTTCCATCCGAAATCAAGAAACGGCTCGAAATCGAGAATGTGATCGCTGCCGATCCCCTTCTCCTCGCTCCCCGTCGGCAAGCCGAATTCGATTCCCCCTCCAAGGAGTAATCCTTGATCGGCAAAGGTAAAGTTGGCGTATTTCAACCCAATATCAACCGTATCGAGACGATCATGCCGGGGCGCACCATCGGGGTTGATGAAGGAGTACGGCGTATTGATCTCAACACTGAGCCATGGCGTGAAGGCGTATTCCGCCTCAAAACGAATGGTCGTCAACTCCGCCTCCTCGAAATCCTCCGCCGTGATGTTGTGGGCAAAGAAATAATCAACCCGCACTTTTGTGTCCGGCGAAGGGGATTCGGTAATCAGGGGATGAGAAAAATGGAGCGCCTCGTGATGGTGCCCATGTTCGGGATCATGCATGAACCCGAGAGCGAGCGAGAACTCAGGCCCTTCATCAACCGACAAAACATCCGAATCTGAAACCATGCGCGACGAAGCGGCCGAATCACCGTTCGTGGGAGCATCATCGGCAAAACTGTAAGAGCAGACAAATCCGGCAATGGTGACGCCGGAGAAAAGAATAAAATTATTCACAAAATATCCTTTCTTTTGTGAGAAATGTGAAGTGCTGGGAGGTGGCAACGGAATCGCCGCCCTCTGGAAGTACATAAAAGAATCTCAAATTGAAAACGAGGTTGATCCACCCCCGACGGCAACGCTGTGATGCCCGCATAGTTCAGGCATGCGGACACGACAACGCATCCATCCCGAGCCGAATGACTCCGGAATCTGTTCAATCAAGCCGGATCAAGCCCTCAGAACATGAACTTGCGGCGGGGGCGTCGGAACATCCCGAACCCGCGATCCCAGGCGAGAAACCGGTAGAGAAGGCGGCATGAATTCCCGAAAATCCAAATCAAAAAGCATTGCCCGGGATCCCGAAACCGGGGCGACCGGAACCGACATCACCAGCCACAACGAAGTGTTCTTGCACTGAAATCGCGTATGCAATCTTAGCACCGGCGAGACCGAGGAATCGCTCGCCCCGTCACCTTGATCCTCGATCGCCGGCGGCTCGTCACTCGCACAGCAACTTTCCTGCGACTCCGTGCACTCCCGATCCTGCAAAACATACGCTGGCGGCTTCACTCCCGCCCAGGCCGCCCACGCCAACCGCTCTGCCGGAGAAAAACAACAGCAGTGAGTCCAGCACTCCCGCGCTGAAACACACCCGCACGCATCCGCTTCACAGGGAAATCGCTCTCCCAGCCCGCCCCCAAAAAAACGGGCCACCAGAACAGGCGAAGGGAGGAACCCCAGGGAACCCAACAGGAATCCCATCAAAATGATCGCACTGATTCCGACTCGATGACGCATTTTTACATTATCGACACGAAAATGGAGCCGAAATCAAAAATTAGTATTGATGTGTCAAGATGTCAATTTTTCTCTAAACCGTACTGATTGGCGATAATGACCAAATTGATCGGATTATGTTCGGTGTTTTTCCCTAAAGCAGTCAAACAATTCCGATAATCGCAAAGAACTTTCAATATCAATCGATTTTTCCTTGACGCAACCCGGAAAAAAGGTCATACTAGAAATAGACGGTGCAGAGTTGCTGCGCCATAGAGGAAAGTCGGAGATTGTCGTGGGCGGGTTGTCGTAACGCAGGATGTCTGCGATGACTGAACTGCGCAAAGAAAGTTTGTCTACAGACACACACAGATTAAAAAAGAGGATTCCCCAAACCATGAATACCCTGAAACCAATCGTTGGCTGTTCCCTCCTCATCGGAGCCGCCGTCCTTGTCGGCCAGCTGCACTCCAACGCAGACGCCGAACAAAAAGGAGTCCGCTCCGGCGGAACCGAAACCCTGCCCACCACGCTCAACAGCTCCGTCGGCCCCGATGTCACCGTTGTCTTCGTCGGTGAATTCAGCGGCGGCGGCGGCAGCGATGTCCATTCCTATGGCCAGGAAACCTCCGGCACAATTCTCGCCTATTCCGCCGCCACCACCTCCTGCAACATCGGCAACCAGACCCTCGATTGGATCAGCGGCACCAACCAACACCCCGTCATCGGTCAGGCCATGTACCGCCTCCTCAATGGCCGCTTCGAAAACATCGGCATCAGCTGGCTCAAGCACGGCTTCTGTGCCGTCAGTGAACCGGGCTGTACCACCTGTCAGGCCACCCCCTGCTCTTCTCTGGGCATCGGCTGTGCCGATACCTACTGGGCCACCCTCAATGGTAGCGGTCTCGGCCCCCGCTTTGAAGTCAACCCCACCACCGGATTCTTCCTTGCCAACCCCACTTCACCCAGCGGCCCCAGCCCCGTCGCCGGGCGGCTCCAATGCCTCGTCGCCGACATGATCCCCACCAGCGATCCCTCCCAGCCACGCTACTTCATCGAAGGCCAGTATGTCACGCCTGATGACGCCGCCGCCGGGAACGACCACAACAACGCCTCCTGGATCGAAGTTTCCGTCGCCAACGACGGGAGCCGTTCCCTGGCCCGTATTTCCAACACCAACACCCAGATGATCGCCCTCGAGGCCTGGAAAGGCGCCGACCCCTCCGTCGTGCTCAACACCGCCAAAGTGGACGGCCTCTACGCCGCCGCCAGCAAAGTCACCGACAATGGCGATGGCACCTGGCACTACGAATACGCCCTCCACAATCTCAACTCCGACCAGAGCGCCAGAACCTTCAGCGTTCCCGTCCCCGACTGCGGCACCGTCACCAACATCGGCTTCCACGATGTGTTCTATCATTCCGGTGAGCCGTACAATGGCACCGACTGGGTGGGAACCCACGCCGCAAACGCCGTCACCTGGGCCACCGATACTTTCGCCACCAACGCCAACGCGAACGCCCTCCGCTGGGGAACCACCTACAACTTCCGTTTCGACTGCGATCTCTCCCCCGCCGTCGCCCAGGGCTTCCTGGACATCAACATGTTCAAAAACGGCCCCGTCATGACGGGATCCCTCAAAGGACTCGTTCCTGATGGCACCGGCTGCCCCACCACCTGCCTCGGTGATGTCACTCCTGCCGGCGGCAACGGCGTCGTCAATATCGACGACCTCGTCTCTGTCCTCAACGCCTTCGGCTCCTGCCCCGGCTGCGTCGAAGACATCACCCCTGCCGGAGGCAATGGCGTCGTCAACATCGACGATCTTGTCGCCGTCCTCAATGCCTTCGGCGTCTGCCCCTGATCTCCCCAAAGAAATCAGAAGCAAACCTCTTTCCTGAAACTCCAACCCCTCGATCCCCCCGGATCGAGGGGTTTTCCCTTTCCCACCTCCTTCCCTACCCACTATCTTCCCCTTCCCCGCTCCAGATCCACCGGTGGATTGTCGATCTGGATGTGATATACTCCACAAAGCGAAGCATGAGCCGCCCCCCCGCGAATCGTGCTTCGTCCCGCAAGGGCTAGTAGCTCAGTTGGCTAGAGCGCACCCCTGATAAGGGTGAAGTCGGTGGTTCGAGTCCACTCTGGCCCATTTTCCCGCCCCTGGCATTCGCCGGGGGCGTTTTCATCGAATCCCCGCACAGCCCTCAGCCC
>CAZLXE010000149.1:0-1864 GCA_964563005.1 uncultured Isosphaeraceae bacterium | reverse complement strand
CCCTACCGCCGATATTCAACATCCGGAACCCGCCCCGGATGCTCCGCCAGATACTCCGTCCGCCAGCACCCCACCCAGTGCTCCGGCTCGATTTCATACAGGTAATACTCCCCCCCTCCATCCTGCGCCAGATCCTTCGGCGGCGTCATCGATGGCCACCAGGGAATAATGCCGAACTCCACGCCCGGCAGCGACCGAAACGCCTCCTCATTCGTCAACGCCTCCGCCACCGTGTTCAGTCGCCGCCGCCGCTCCCGCAACTTGGGAATCGAAGACAACAAACCCCGCGTGTATGGATGATACGCCTTGTCGAACAACCGATACACCTGCGCATATTCCACCACTCGCCCCCCGTACATCACACACACCACATCCGCCACCTCTGCCACCACTCCCAGATCGTGTGTGATGAACAAAATTCCCATGTCCCGGGAATCCTGAATATCCCGCAACAGATCCAGAATCTGCCGCTGAATCGTCACATCCAATGCCGTCGTCGGCTCATCCGCCAGCAACAACTGAGGACGGCACGCCAACGCCATCGCGATCATCACCCTCTGCAACATCCCCCCCGAAAACTCATGCGGATACATCCTCATCCGCTCCTTCACCCGGCCCAACCCCACCTCCGACAACGCCTCCTCCGCCTTCCCCCGCGCCTCCCCCCGCGTCACTTCCCGATGCAGCAGAATCGTCTCCATCAACTGATCCCCCACCGAATACACCGGATTCAATGAGGTCGTCGGCTCCTGAAAAATCATCGCAATCTCCCGCCCCCGCACCGTCAACAACTCCTTTTCCGAAATCGACATCAAATCGTGTCCCCGCCCCTCCTTCCGGAATTCAATCGCTCCTCGATCCATCCGCCCCGGCGGACACGGAATCAACCCCAGAATGCTCAACGCCGTCACCGACTTCCCGCACCCCGATTCCCCCACCAACGCCAGCGTCTGCTTCGGATGCACCGTCAAAGAAAGCCCCTCCACCGCCCGAACCCCGGTCCCCCCGTTTCCCCCGGCTCCCCCGTTTCCTCCCCCATCTCCCCCCGCCCCCACCGAAAAAGACACGGCCAGATCCGTAATCCGCAACAACGGCTCCGCCGTCACCAAATTTTCGAGTTGAACCGTTGTTTCCATAATTCAAATCCGTGAGGTCAAAATTCATCCTCACAAAATGATAACCACATCTACCCCGCGTTCGTCAATTCCCGGTGCAGATCCGTCGCATAAGTATCCGTCATCCCCGCAATATGATCCGCCACCAGTTGCAACCGACAATACAACCCCGGCAAGCGTCCCTTCTCCATCTCATGCTCAAACACCGCCCGGTAGTTCGGCGAAAGCAAAGCATACATCTTCGCCGCATACAAAGACGACTTCACTCGACCGGAGGAATCAAGCCAGTCAGGATCAAAGAGTTCCGCCGCCTCCCACAGATGATTCATCAAATCATGCAGCACCCGCCGCGCCGTGATCTCCCGCCGCAAAACCTCATCCGCCCGATACACATGCCGCCGCCCGATGGTTTTACATGCCCGCACGAGACTCCCTGTATTGTTTCCTACCAGTTCTCCTCTAAAACACCTATCCATAATCGCCCCATATTTCTCCCGAAACGCCGCAAACGCCCCCGTCGTCGTGTGATGAATCACCAGCGTCCGCAGCGCCTGCACCAGCGCATCATCCCGCGCCCGCCCGGACAAACCCAGCGGCCCCCCGCTCACCCGCCCCTCCGCCTTCGCAATCAGTCCCCGCACCAGTTCGTCCCCTCCTGTTTCTAACATCAATTCCTCCCGCAGCGTCCCCCAATCCAACACCCCCTTCTTCACCCCGTCCTCCAGATCAATCATCGAATACACAATGTC
>CAZLXE010000148.1:0-6016 GCA_964563005.1 uncultured Isosphaeraceae bacterium | reverse complement strand
TGCTATACTGGACTTCTTCGTTGGACAGGTGGCGGAGCGGCTGAACGCGCTGGTCTCGAAAACCAGTATACATTTCGGTGTATCGTGGGTTCGAATCCCACCCTGTCCGTTTTGGGGGAGCAGAAGGGAGCAATGAAGCAACTCGACGGGTTGTGGGATTGAGATTTGGGGGTATCGGGGGTTCGGGTATGCTGTTTGGTGATGATTCGTTTTACCGTCGCTATTCCTGCCCATAATGAGGCCGCGTTTCTGCCGGATGCGGTGCGGAGTGTGATGGAGCAGTCGTTGGCGCGGGAAGCGTATGAGGTGCTGGTGATCGATAATGCGAGCACGGATGAGACGGTGGCGGTGATGGCGTTGTTGCTGGAGGAGTTTGCGGAGGATGCGAAGGCGGGGCGGTTGCGATTGATTTCAGAAATGCGGCCGGGATTGAGTCATGCCCGGAATCGGGCTTTGGCGGAGGCGCGGGGGGAGTTTCTGGCGCTGTTGGATGCGGATGCGGTGGCGACTCCTGGATGGCTGGGGGGATTGGAGAAGGCGTTTTCGAGATCGGAGGGGATTGTGGCGGTGGGGGGGGCGATCTATATTCGGTGGGATCATCCGCAGCCGGGGTGGTGGGATGAGCGGTTGGCGGAGGCGTTTAATTATTACGATCGGGGCGGGGAGGGACATCGGCTGGAGTATCCGAGGTATCCATATGGGACGAATCTGGCGTTGCGGGTGGAGGCGGCACGGAAGGCGGGGGGATTTCTGGAAGGGCTGGGTCGGAAAGGGAGGCAGTTGCTCGCCGGGGAGGATGGGGAGATGTGCCTGCGTCTGGAAAAGGGGGGTGGGGAGGTGTGGTATGCGCCGGGGGCACTGGTGTATCACCGGACGACGGAAAGCCGGTTGACGCGGGGCTATATACTGCGTCGGGCGTTTCATCACGGGCGGAGCCAATATCTTATGGAGCGGGTTCACGGATTTGAGTCGGGGCGGTATTTGGGGTGGAGTCGGATTGTGGGGAGGATCATTCTGACGCTGCTGACTTTTCGGTGCGGGATGCCATTTTTGAAGTTCATTACTTTTCGTATCGGATATCACCGGGAGCGGCTGCGGATGCGGTGGGGGAAGGGAGGAGGAATAGATAGGCGGGGTTCGGCATGGCGTAGCGATTAAAAAAACGCTCCGATCAGCAAGGAGGAAGGGCCGATCGGAGCGGGCTTGTGGATCAAGATTGTTGTGGAGTGGATCAGGGTCTCTTCAAAGATACCTCATATCCGGCTCGGTGCCATCAAAGGGGGAAGAATTCATGCTGCTCGGTTCGGGTTATGCGGGGAGGGGCGATAATGATGGGAACGGGGGAAGAATTTGCTGCTCACTCGTAAAAAAAAGGGGTTCGGGGGTCTGGTTCGGGAGGTTCTTTTTCTTTGTTCCTCCATAATTGAATCATGGTGAGTACACTGGTTGGATGAGGATGATGCAGTGTGGGGAATTCAAGCGGTGATGGTTTCGGTACATCCGAAGCAAGGGAAAGGATGGGGGTGGGATGTTGCGCTCCTGCTGGGGCTGGTGGTGGCGCTATATCTGCCCCGGCTGACTGCGGTTCCTCTGCGGGGGGAGGAAACGCGGTGGGGGACGGTGGCGCGGCACATGATACGGAGCGGGGATTGGGTGGTGCCGCAACAGCAGGGCGTGGTATTTGCGGAGCGGCCGCCGTTGGGATCGTGGTTGGTGGCGGGTCTGGCAACGATACGGGGATCGGAGGTTGATGCGTGGGATGTGCGATTGCCCAGTGTGCTGGGGGTGATGGGAACGGTGTTGCTTCTTTATGGGTGTGGGCGAGTGTGGCTGACGCGGGTGGGGGCGGTGGGGGCGGGTGTGGTGTATTTGTCGTTTGGTCAGGTGTTGCAACTGGGGCGGCTGGGGGAGACGGAAGCGCTTTTTGCGTTTTTTGTGGGGGGTTCGATTCTCTGGTGGTATTCGGGTTATGTGCGCAAGTGGCGACCGGGGCTGATGTGGGGAGGGGCATATGTTCTGGTGGCGGGTGGCATGTTGACGAAGGGATTGCAGGCACCGGCTTATTTCGGGGCGGCGGTAGGGGCACACATACTTTTAAAGCGGGAATTCCGCATGTTGTTTTCGGGAGGGCATTTCTTTGGATTCGGTATTTTTCTGGTGTTAGTGGGGGGGTGGGCGATTCCGTTTTATCAGGCGACGGATGAGACGACTTTTTCGGCGTTGTGGTTGGGATTGGCGGGGGATCGCTATGGTTTTTCCGGTATGGTGAATCATGTTTTAACCTATCCATTCAAGACATTTGTTTGTTTGTTGCCGTGGTCTCCACTGTTGATTGAATTGGGGCAGCCGAGGTTTCGAGATGTGGTGCGGAAGGGGGAGGCGATTCGGGGGATGTTTTGTTTTCTGTTGATTGCGGTGGGGGTAACTTTTCCGACGGTGTGGTTTGCGGCGGAAGCGGAGTGTCGATATTACATGCCGATGTATCCGTTGCTGGCCCTGCTGATCGGGGGGGTGATTGAGGTGTGCAGGCAGGCGGGGGATGGATCTCCACTATGGAAGGCGTGGCGGGAATTCCGAGGGGGGGCGGCAGTGGTTTGCAGTGGGGTAGGAGGGTTGTTGATGGCGGAGAGTGTTTTCTCGTTTGAGTTTTTAGGGGGAATCGGATTTTCATCCGGGTTGGCGTTGGGATTGGGGGTGGCCGCGGTGGGGGTGGCGATTGTGGTCTGGCCTCGGAAGGAGGGGAGGGGGAGGGCATTGGCGCCGGTGCTGGGGATCGGGGCTTTGGTGGGGGTGGTATTTTCCACAATTATTGTGAGTATTCAGTTGCAATTGGATGATGATCTCGAGGGGCGGGTGGCTGCGCTCAAGGGAGACCTTCCGGAGGGGGAGCGGTTGGTGAGTCTGGGGCCGGTGCATCATGCGTTTACCTGGGCGTATGGAGAATTTATTCCGGAGTGTCCCTGGCCCGTTAAGCCGCAGGATGTCTCGGGAGGAATAGACTATTTCTGCTTTGATTTCAGTGCTGGGGATACGGCAAAGGAGCGGGCAATGGGACGGGGGAGGTCGTGGACAACGACGCCGGGGACACTGCCTTTTGCATGGGAGGAGGTGGCCCGGGTGGTGACGATCGGAGATGAGCCGGATGCCGTGAAGCGGGCGGTGATTGTGGGGCGAGTATTGGGACGGAATCGGGAAGGAATGGTTAAGGAGGTTCGCCGTGATTGATCGGATGAAGTTGGTGGCGAGGGCGCTGCGGTATCGTTTTAAGCTGGATGGTGATGAGATTACTTTTCTGCGGGAATGGTTGAAGCGGGGGCAGACGGTTTTGGATATCGGGGCGCACAAGGGGGCGTATACATTCTGGATGCGTCGGGCGGTGGGGGAAGGGGGGCGGGTGTTTGCGTTTGAGCCGCAGCCGGGGTTGGCGGACAGGTTGAAGAAGGTTTTTCAAGGGCGGAGGAATCAGAATGTGCATGTAGAGTGGATGGGGGTGTCATCGAAGAGCGGGGAGATGGAATTGAATATCCCGGCGGGAGGACCTTCGCCGGGGGCGTCGTTGGAGGTTTCGCATCGAGTGGAGGGGCAGGATCGGGTGATGGTTCCGGTGGAGACGCTGGATGGGTATTGCACACGGCACGAGATTGATGCCGTTCATTTCATCAAGTGCGATGTGGAAGGGCACGAACTGGAGGTGTTTCGGGGAGGGGAGCAAATGCTGCGGCGGGATCACCCGGCATTGCTGTTTGAATGTGAGGGACGGCATCGCCCGGAGGGATCGGTGGGAGAGGTGTTTGGCTATCTGGAATCGCTGGGGTATGCCGGATTTTATTTTGCGGGAGGGAAGCGGGTTCCCATTGCCCAGTTTGATGCGGCGGTGCATCAGCGGGAACCGGGGGCGGGGTATGTGAATAATTTTATGTTTGTGCCGGTTGTATAAGAAGCGTCGGGGAAGGGGGGGTTACTTCTTTTTATTTCCGCCGAGGAGTCCGCCGAGGCCGGAGATGGCATCGTCAACCTTGCCGCCGATGTCCTGGAGATCGGTGGCGGCGTCACCCAAGCCCTTCCCAAGATTGTCTGCGAGGTCGGTAAAGCCGGTGCTCAGGTTCTGGAGGTTTCCTTCGGTTCCGGCGAGGAGGCCGATGCCGAGGTCGCCCAGTGATTCCAATTGGGCGAGTTGGCCGGTGAGATCACCCAGGAGTGCGGAGGGGATGAGGTCGCCGCCTTTCTGGATGGCGGCGCTGATGACGGCTTTGAGGAGGATGCCGGTGAGTTCGGTGATGAGCACGCCTTTATTGGAATTGGAGCCGACTTTGGTGAGGCGGATTTCGTCGATGGGCAGGTCGATGCGGGTGAGATCGCCGCCTTCGGGGAGGAGGTCGAAGTGGACCTGGACATTGCGGATGAGGACTTCGTCGATCTGGAATTTTCTGCCTTCTTCGCTTTTTTCAGCGGGGACTGAGGATTGATCCGAGGATTCGAGTTTTTTGAGGTTGTCGAGGATCGTGGTGTAATTGGCGGAGCCGTTTCGGCGTTCGAGGTTCATATCGAGGCCGGAGAGGGTGAGGGTGGGGAGGGTGATGACTTCTTCGCGGAGGGAGGCGAGGGAGAGGGAGACGCCGCCGTGATTGAGGTGGAGAATATGCGGGGTCTGGAAGCCCTGGGGATTGGCGATGTTGAGGCGATCCATGGTGAAGGATCCGGCCAGGATGCCTATGTTGGCCTGATCGAGGGTGGTGGGGACGCCGAGGGCATAGGTGGCCCCTTCTTCGATGCCGTGGCGGGCCAGGCGGTCGATGGAGTAGGCGAGAACGACGACCGCGATGACGAGGAGGGCGGCGAGAACGGCGGTGATTTTGAGGAGTTTTTTCATGGGGGGGATTCCTGGTTCATAATTGCATAAAGTTCAAGATCGATTTATCGGCTTGATTTGAGGGAGGATGCATGTATGGAGGAAGGGGTTAGTTCAGGCGATCGCGGGCTTCGCGATAGCGGTCGAGGGTGCCGGTGATGATGTGGTCGGGGAGGGCTGGGGCAGGTGGTTGTTTGGCCCATGTGCCTGCCTCCACGAGTTCAAGGAGGTAATTGCGGACGAACTGCTTGTCGAAACTGTCCTGGTCGCGGCCGGGTTGGTATTGATCGGCGGGCCAGTAGCGGGAGGAGTCGGGGGTGAGGACTTCGTCAATGAGGATGATTTCGTCAGTCGGTTTGCCATGATTATCGAGGGCGTAGCCGAACTCGAACTTGGTGTCGGCGAGGATGATGCCCCGGTCGGCGGCGTGGTTGGCGGCGGCTTTGTAGATGGCGAGGGAGATGTCGCGGAGTTTTTCCATGACGGGTTGTCCTGCAATGGAGCAGGCGGTGGCGAAGTCGATGTTTTCATCGTGCCCCTCTTCGGCTTTGGTGGCGGGAGTGAAGATGGGCTGGGGGAGTTGGTCGCATTGGCGGAGATCGGCGGGGAGGGGGATGCCGCAGATCGTGCCGCTTTTCTGATATTCGAGCCAGCCGGAGCCGGTGATGTAGCCGCGGACAACGAACTCGATGGGGATGACCTTTGCCGCCCGGCCGAGCATCATGCGGCCTTGGAGGGATTCTCGGTGGGATTCGTCGAGGCCGGGGATGGTTTCGGGGGTGGTGGCGAGGAGGTGATCGGGAACGAGGTTGAGGGTGCGAATGAAATCGAACCAACGGGCGCTGATTTCGGTGAGGAGGACGCCTTTGCCGGGGATGGGGGTGGGGAGGACGACATCGAAGGCGCTCACCCGATCGGTGGCGACGATGAGGACGGCGGGGGGTTGGTCGCGGGTGGGAGGAATCTGATAGAGGTCGCGGACCTTGCCCTGGCGGCGGGAGGGGAGGGGGAGATCGGTTTCGTAGAGAGCGGGAGGATGATTCATGGCGGTGGGGGCTGGATCGGTGGGGGTTTGGGTGAGGGTCATGGGGGCACTTTATCAGATCGGGGTCGGGAAACCGGGGAGAAAATGCTTGCCTTTGGGTGAAATCTGTGGACAATGGTTCC
>CAZLXE010000147.1:0-6072 GCA_964563005.1 uncultured Isosphaeraceae bacterium | reverse complement strand
CGACCCACCGGCAGAATCTGCAGCCGAGCCCAAATCGGATCAAACGCCGGCATCATCATCTCCTGCGCCATCATCCACCGAATCAGAAATCCGCACTGACTCTGAATCAGAAAAGCATCCATTGCCCCCGTATGATTAGCCACCACTATCAAACCCCCGGGAACTTCCCCCCTCCCCAATTTCAAATCCGCCTTCACCGGTATATACTCCAGCCCTTCATATCGAGCATGATGAACAACCCTCGAATGAATCTTCGCCCCCTTCCATATCCACCACAAAATAGGATCCCCCCCCGGCCCCCGCCGCATCCACGGCATCAACCCCCACCAGAAAATGGCGTTCAATAAAAACCAGAGAAAAAGGGCAGCCATCACCCATTGAAAATTCGTCATAATTGGCTCAAACACAAATCCGCAAACATCAACCCAATCGCGCTTCCCCCGTAAAAATCATCGGAAAACGACACCCCAATATTCATATACAATACCCCAAGCGTCCCCAAAGAGGTCTTTTTCCCCTCAGTTTGACCTCACTTTTTCCCATTTTTCGCCACGGCAAACCTACCCATGTCCATTTCTACGCCCGTACCCCTGATTGACCTCAAAGCCCAGGGAGCACCCCTCCGCGAAGAAATAAAAGCCGCAATCGCAGAAGTTGTTGACAGCCAATACTTTATCCTCGGCCCCAAGGTCAACGCCCTCGAAGACAAAATAGCCCACATCTGCAAAACGAAATATGCCGTCGGCTGCGCTTCCGGCTCTGATGCCATCATGCTAAGTCTCATGGCCCACGACATCGGCCCCGGCGATGAAGTCATCTGCCCCGCGTTTACCTTCTTTGCCACAGCAGGTTACATCACCCGCGTCGGCGCTACCCCCGTCTTCGCCGACATCGACCCCGATACTTACAACATCAATCCCGACTCCATCCGCGCTGCCGCCTCCCGCTGTAACAATCTCAAAGCCATCATGCCCGTCCATCTCTACGGCCAATGCGCTAACATGAGTTCTATACTCGACTTAGGTAAAGAACTCGGCGTCCCCATCATCGAAGATGCCGCCCAGGCCATCGGCTCCCGGGACGCCCACGGCAGGCCCGCCGGCTCCATCGGCAGCATCGGTTGCTTCAGTTTCTTCCCCACCAAAAACCTCGGCGCCTATGGCGACGGCGGCGTATTAACCACTGACAACAAAGAACTTGCCGATCGTATGAAACTCCTCCGCTGCCACGGTGCTGAGACGGAATATGTTCATAAAGTCATCGGAGTCAACTCCCGGCTCGACGCCCTCCAAGCGGCCGTCCTCCTCGTAAAACTCCAATATCTCGAAAAATGGAACGAGCAACGCCGCGTAAATGCCGCCGCTTATGACAAGTTACTCGCCGAGCAGGGCGCACAAGATTCCCGTACCCCCATTGATAACAATGACTTATCCATCCGAACCCCCTACGCCCTGGGTGGTAAGTCCATTCACACCTATCACCAGTATGTCATCCGAGTCGCTGCCGATTCCCGAGCCGCCCTCATCGAACATCTCGCCGCCGCTGGCATCGGCTCCAAAATTTACTACCCCGTCCCCCTCCATAACCTCCCCTGTTTCAATCATTTAGGTTACACCAATGGCGACTTCCCCCACGCCGAGAAGGCGGCCCGGGAAGTCCTCGCCCTCCCCATCCACCAGGATCTGACCGCCCAACAGCGCGATCATGTCGTTTCTACACTCGGCTCCTTTTCCCTCGCCCCCACGGCATAAAGAATTGCCGTATAAAGATTAACAAAGTCGGCCCGTCCTTTGGCCGATCATAACGAGTCTACCGTGGCCCATCGAGAGAAGGCGTCGTTTGCGTTCTCATTGCCGATCCCTGTCCCATTGAGGCGATCATGGCACTCACAAGGATACCCAAACCAACCTGGATCCCCATCAGTGTTTTTGTATTCACTACCGCGGTCATTCTGGCGATCTGGATGAAGATTCACTGGGACGAGCGTCAACAACTCAGTATTCACTCAGCGGTGATCGCGGAGCGCTCGACTGAAAATCTCGATAATTGGCTGCATGAGCGATTTCGAGTCGTCGAGCATCTGGCCCATGAGAGCGCGAACGAGCACGAAGGTGATTTGCCTGCCATTCGCAAGGAAGCCGATCGACTGTTGGATCAATACCCTGCAATTCAAGCCATGAACTGGGTGAATCGGGATGGAATTATTGGCCTGGTCGCTCCAAAAAATGGCAACGATTCGTCTCTTCATAAAAATATTCACGAACATTCTCAACAGGAGATTCGGGATGCCTTGAGCAAAGCAGTGAGTTCACTTGCCATCTCGGGCGTTACCGTCCCGGACTATTACGGTCATGGACCGGAACTTGTCATCTTTTTTCCCATTATTGATGAGGATACTCTCCAACTTCTTGGCTTTATTAACGGTGAACTTCTTTTCCCCACGATGATTAACACCAGTTTCTCGGGGCAGGGATATATAACGGATTTTCGTATTCGTGTGACGGCTCCCGGCGGGGAAGCGGGGTTTCCCTTGTTTGAATCATCTCCGGAATCGCCGTGGCCCTACGAAGAAAAGGCATCGCTCACTATTCTGGGTGAAACATGGATCATTTCGGTCGCCCCCACGGAGGCGAGAATCCAAGCCATAGAGTCAAAAATGGACTATGCCCTGCTATTCGGTGGCCTGCTCCTTGCAGTTATTACTTCATGGCTCCTCCGCCTCACTCTGCTTCGCGAACAGTCGCTGCGGGAAAGTCGAGAGCAGATCGCGCGAATTTATACCGCCGCGAATGATGCCATTCTCATACTGGAGCCGAATAGCGAACAGATCGTAGAGGCAAATCCGATGGCACGGATCATACTGAGTTACGATCTCAAGGAACTTACGGAACTCAGTATGACAGCCCTTTTGACAGCGGAGTCTGAAGAGCCATTGCGAAATTTTCTGGATCAAGTCGCTACGACGGGCAAAGGATTCACGGATGTAATCACCTTTCGTACTCGATCCGGACATCTGGTTCCCGTGGAAATCTCGGCCTCCACAATTCAATATAATCAAAGACCCCACATTCTCGCCATGATCCGGGACATCACGGAGCGAAAGCGGGTGGAATCAGATCTCCGGGAAAGCGAATTGCGGCTCATCAACGCCCAGCGGGTGGCTCATGTGGGGGATTGGTCCTGGACTATCAGCAGTAATGAACTGAAATGGTCTGATGAAGTATTTCGGATTTTCGGTCTCCAACCCACCGACAGCACGCCGGATTTCGAACAGTTTCTGAGTATGGTGCACAAGGACGATCGTGATTTTGTCACAACCAGCATCGAAGAAACAATCGAGGGAAAAAAGCCATACCACCTCGACTATCAGATTATCCGTCGGGATGGGGAAATCAGACAGGTCTTCGCGCAGGGTGAAGTAGAGAATGATTCCGACGGCACCCCCCAACAAATGGTCGGCACTGTCCAGGACATTACCGATCTGAAGCAGGCAGAAGATCGAGTGATGCGCTTGCAGGATGAATTATCACGAATTTCCCGGATCAGCGCACTGGGGGCATTTGCAGCGGGATTGACGCATGAAATCAGCCAGCCGTTGCATGCCATCGTTAATTACGCCAATGGATGCGTACGCATGTTGGAGTCCGGTACGGAAGAGCGGGAAAAAATCCTGGAGGTCTCACGGCGGATCGCCCATCAGGCCGGATATGCGGGAGAAATACTCCGTCGTTTGAAATCCATGATGGTGAAGGGAGAAAACCATCAATCTATCACCAATGTGAACGATATCGTGGAGGAAGTAGGCGAGTTGGTGAAAGGAGAATTACGGCGACGCGGGGTGGCAATTCATTTTGAATTGACACCGGATCTTTCCTCGATCATGGTCGACCGAGTGGAGATTCAGCAGGTACTGGTCAATCTGGTGCAGAACAGTTGCGAGGCGTTGGATGCCAACGAGGCGGAGAACCGGCACATTCTGATTCGCTCCGCGGCCTCGGAAAACAACCATATAGCCGTGATGGTGGGCGATTCAGGCAGTGGGGTGCGTCCGAGTGCCCTCAATTTCCTGTTTGATTCCTTTTTTACAACGAAATCGAAAGGGATGGGAATGGGCCTGGCCATCAGCCGCACGATCATTGAAAGCCACGGGGGAAAATTATGGTACTCAAGCGACGCGGAATACAGTACGATATTTACATTCACTTTACCGACCGTGGTTGGAGGCACGAATCATGACTCATAAACCGACCGTATTTGTCGTTGACGATGACATCGAAGTTCGTCGTTCTATGCGATGGCTGTGCGAATCAGTCAATCTGGCGGTGGAGACCTACGCCTCTGCCGAATCATTTCTCAATGCTTATGATCCGGTTCGACCCGGATGCCTCGTTCTGGATGTACGCATGCCGGGCATGAACGGTCTGGAATTGCAGAAGAAACTATTCGAGGAAAAATGTCACCTGCCCATTATCATTGTCAGCGCTTTTGCGGATGTTCCGGTTACGGTGCGGGCGATGAAGGCCGGTGCGGTAACGCTGATCGAAAAACCCTACAAGGATCAAATGCTCATCGATCAGATTCAGGACGCCCTCGAACGGGATGAGGTTCAATTACGGGCCATGAACGATCAACTGGATATCGATGATCGCCTGGCCCTGCTTACACCGCGCGAACGGGAAGTGATGAACTTGGTGGTTACGGGAAATACGGCCAAGCAAGCCGCACAGATTCTCAACATCAGTCCCAAGACGATCGATGTGCATCGTTCTCACATCATGAAGAAGATGAGAGCGGACACCATTGCCGAACTGGTGCGGATGGTGATGACGGCGGGTCGGTCCTGATTCCACTGGTCACCCGAACCCCGGTTTGGGATAGGGGCAAGGGATCAATGTGATAATTTAAGGGGGATTATCGTTTCATTTTTGCCTGCACCCGCACGGGAAGGGGGATGATTTCATACTCCTTGAGTACGGGAGGATGGGCGACATTGTCGGGTTGGTTGGCGTTGGGGGCATGGTCGGGCCGTTGGAAAGTCAGGTGGCAGACCGCAATGCTCACCTCGACTCCATCCTTGATTTTCTGCGGTTTGGTCCAGAAGACATCGGGATCCCGCTGAAACACATCTCCCATGGCCATGGTGGCCTGGCCTGAATATCCGAATACGGCAAGATGGGTGCGATCACGCCCCGGTTCACGACGAAGGATGACAATGCCCGCATCCTCAACATTCTGAATGGAAGGGCAGATTTCCCATTTCTTCTCGACGCGATAGCAGATGCCGTATTCATCCTTCTGTTTTCGCTTCAGCATCCAATTGGTCCCCCCAAAACAACTTTCGGGAGTATGAGGGCGGGGGGTGCGGATTCTCAGATAAAACGGGAGTTTCCCCGGAGCATGGGCAAACGGAGTCAGTTTGAATAATTCGGCGACAAACAACTCGACGAGATAATTCGCTCGTTGGGAACCGATCAGAATATGGGTTTCCTCCGTACGGTTTCGGCACATGGCATTGAAGCATATCTCGGCATCATGCACGGCCTGTTGCACTCCTGCCTGATTCGGTTCATTGATTTCCAAGGGGGTGATATGCGATGGGATGTATTGTTGCAGGAAACGAATTCCCACTGGTCCCGACACCGGTCTGGGGTTTTCCCGGGACTCTTCCCTTGCGGCCTCCGACAGCAATCTACTTCGCAACGAGCCCGACAACAACTCCACAAACATCGAGGCCACCGCCGCGTCTGCCTGAGCGACCCACGCTCGATGTACGGGCAGGGCCTGGGGCTGACGATATTCGCCCACATACATGGTGACTCGACCCGCACGGGAAAGCAGGGTGAGCAAGTCGGAAGGGGCCATTCTGAACATTGCTCCGGGTAAGTCTGCGACGAGCCCCTGCCGCACCAACCAATGACAGATTTTCTGCAGATGAATCAGGGAGATGGTTTTGGTGCGATTTTCCAGAATGGCGGCCAGGACTTTTCTCGGCACACCGATGGCCCGGGCTAATTTTTTGAATCGACCATACTGGGTAAATTCACTCTCCGGCCTGGCCCGGGCGATTAGTTC
>CAZLXE010000146.1:4547-6113 GCA_964563005.1 uncultured Isosphaeraceae bacterium | reverse complement strand
TCCATCTCCCTCGAACAACTCGCCTTCCAGGTGTCGCTGGGCTTAACGGGATCGCTGGAAGAGGCGGGGTAGATATTTCAGGATGGGATTCTGCCCTACAAGACGAAACGGGTGAGGTCTTCGTTTTGGAGGATGTTTTCTACTCTTTCGCGGACGAAGGGTTCGGTGATGTTGATTTCGGTCTTACCGTCTTCCTTCATCTGCGGGGCGTCGAAACTTATCTCTTCGAAGATGCATTCGATGACGGTCATAAGGCGGCGGGCGCCGATGTTTTCGAGTTGGCTGTTGGCCTGGGCGGCGAGTTCGGCCATGGCGTCGAGGGCGGCGTCGTCAAAATTGATGGTGAGGCCTTCGGGAGCGAGGAGGGCTTGTTGTTGTTTGGTGAGGGCGGCATCGGGTTCGGTGAGGATGCGGCGGAAGTCGTCTTTGGTGAGGGCATCGAGTTCGACGCGGATGGGAAAGCGACCCTGGAGTTCGGGCATGAGGTCGGAGACGGAGCAGGCGTGGAAGGCGCCGGCGGCAATGAAGAGGATCTGGTCGGTGTGCACTATGCCCTGGCGAGTATTGACGGCGCTGCCTTCGACGATGGGAAGGAGGTCGCGCTGGACGCCTTGCCTCGAAACATCGGCTCCAGATTTTCCGTCGCTGATGGCGATTTTGTCTATTTCGTCGAGGAAGATCATGCCGGACTGCTCGGTGCGTTCGACGGCTTCTTCGATGATTTTTTCGGTGTCGAGGAGTTTTTCGGTTTCTTCTTCCATGAGGATGCGTCGGGCGTGGGGGACAGTGACGCGGCGGCGGGTGTTGCGGTCGGGGATGATGTTTTCGAGCATATTGGCCATGCCGGGGTCCATCTGCTCGGGGCCCATCATGGAGATGATGGGGAGGGCTTGTTTTTCGCGGATGGAGATTTCGATTTCGGATTTATCGAAGTCGCCGGAGCGGAGTTTTTCGAGCATACGGGCGCGGACTCGGTTGTGGGCGGGTTGTTCTGGTTCGGTTGTTTGTTCGGGATGTGCTTTGGTTTCGAGGGTGGCGGTGGAAGACGCAGAACCCTCACCCCAACTCTCACTCACCCCCGATTGAGGGAGAGGGGGTCCAGTTTCCCCACTCACTGGTTTAAGACCACCATCGTCACCCAACAGGATTGATACGAGTCGTTCTTCTACGGCGGTTTCGGCTTTTTGTTTGACGATTTCGGCGTGTTCCTGACGGACCATGTTTACGGCGAGGTCGAGGAGGTCGCGGATCATGGATTCGACATCCCGGCCGTGGTAGCCGACTTCGGTATATTTGCTGGCTTCGACTTTGATGAAGGGGGCGCCGGTGAGGGTGGCGAGGCGGCGGGCGATTTCGGTTTTACCGACACCGGTGGGGCCGATCATGATGATGTTGCGGGGGGTGACTTCGCGGGCGAAATCTGGATCGATCTGTTTGCGGCGCCAGCGGTTGCGGATGGCGATGGCGACGGCGCGTTTGGCGGCGTGCTGACCGATGATGTGGTGATCGAGGGCGGCGACGATTTCTCGGGGGGTTAGGTTCATGGGGGGGTGGAAGGTAAGAGGT
>CAZLXE010000146.1:0-4447 GCA_964563005.1 uncultured Isosphaeraceae bacterium | reverse complement strand
AGGTAAGAGGTAAAAGGAGGGAGAGGTGGCAGGTATCAGGTGACAAGGGTTTGGGGGCCGTGGGTTTGCCACCAGGATTGGTATTGTTGGGCCTGGTCTTTTATTTTGGGGGAGATGGTGGGGTAGTTTCGTTCGTAGTTCAGGGTGGTGAGGAGGTCGCCGGCGAGTGCTTCGAAGAGTTCGATGTGTTCGGGAGGCAACTGGGTGCGCCAGTTGCGGAGGCCGGGGGTGGGGGCGAGCCAGGCCTGGTTGGCGGAGAGGGAGGCGTCGGTGGATTTTTTTTCTTTGTTGAACTGGAGAAGGTCTTCGGTATAGGGGAGGTTGAGGTATGAGCAGAGAGTTTGGAGGGTGGGGGCGGGGTTGCCGACGAGGTTTTCGAAGCGGAGTTCGTGGCAGTTTTGCGGGCCAATGGTTCTGCCGTCATTGAGGGCGAGACCGACCTGCCAGTTCCACCAGAGGGCAGTGGTGGCGACGGGGTTTTCCTTCCAGAGGTCGAAGCGGCCGGCGGCGCGGGCGGCCTTGGGCCAGGAAAGCATGGAGAGCATAACATCGCGGCCATCGCGGATGAGGTGAATGAGTTTAGCGGCGGGCCAGAGTTGGTGGAGGAGAGGGAGGTTGCGGAGGGATGCGCCGGTGGTTTTGTCGCCGACGAGGGTTTTGTTTCGTTTGGCACCGAAGTGGTCGAAGATGCGGGTGATGAATTTCTCGTAGGAGATTTTGGGCTTTTCGTCGAGGATGCTCTGGAGGTCAGCGCGGGTCATATCAAGAAGGTGAAAGCGGTGGTGGTCGGCGAGGAGGTCGATGAACTCGGGAGTGATGCGGCCTTTTTTACTGATCCCGGTTTTTTTCTTGTAGAAGGAGGTGATCCAGTGGGTTTCGTGGATGATGGCGAGTTTGGGGTGGGCGTTGAGGATGCGCTCGAGGAGGGTGGTGCCGGAGCGGGGGCAGCCGACGACGAAGAGGAAAGGGTTGGGGGAGGTCACGAGAAGTTAATTCCGGGGATCGAGGGGGGTTATGGTCTTGGTTCTAAGATATATTCTTTACCGCCCCATTTTACGGGAGTTCGGTTAAGGAGATCGCGGCTGGCCTTTAGGAGGATGCGGGCGACGAGGAGGCAGCCGAGGGGGTAGCGGAAGAGGGCGGAGCGGGGTGCTCCGCCGAGAGGGTAGATGATGCTGAGGGTGAGGGCCTGCACAATCCAGCCGAGGGCGATGAGGGCGATTAAGATACTTCCCGAGGGAATTTCTCCTTCTATGATCCGGGCTATGCCGAGGGCGAGGGCGGCGATTTGGAAAAGGGGGATGAGGAGGCCGAGGGTGAGGAGGCGCCAGGCGTGCTTGCGGAGACGGCGGGGTTTTCGATTGCAGGATTCGATGAAGATGCGCTTCCAGCCGCCGGAAAAGGATTCGAGGGAGTCGTACATGGAGACGGTGAGGAGGCCATCGGCGAAATAGAGGCCGAGGGATTGTTGGGCGTAGTCGGCGGCGCGGGCAAAGGCGATGTCTTCGAGGAGATCGTCTTTGACGGCTGCGTGGCCGCCGATGGTTTCGTAGCAGGAGCGGGAGAAGAGGAGAAACTGACCGTTGGCGAAGGGGCGGCCGCCGGAGGAGGAGGGTTTATTGACGAGGTTGATGGGGTACATCTGGCCGAGGGTCATGGCGGCGACGGGTTGGGCGGTTTTTTCGAAGGGATGGGTGTGGGTGAGGGTGGGGAGGAGGGAGAGGAGGCCAAGATTGCGGGTGCGGGCGAGGGTGAGGGCAGCACGGATGAGGGAGGGATCAAATTGGGTGTCGGCGTCGGAGAAGAGGAGGTAGTCGCCGGTGGCGCGGGCGGCGCCGATACTGGCGGCGTGGCACTTGCCGGCCCAGCCGTCCGGGCAGTGGTGGTTTTCAATGATGGTGAGGCGGGGGTCGGCCTTCGCGTGGGGGGCGAGGAGGGCGGCGGTGTTATCCGTGCAGCGGTCGAGGACGAAGATGATTTCGAGGGAGGGATAGTCCTGGTTGCGGACGGCGTGGGCGCAGGCATCGATGACGCGCTGTTCGTTGTGAGCGGGGATGATGACGCTTATGGTGTCGGGGATCTCCGGTTGGTCGGGGGAGATCCGCAGTCCCTCCCGAATCGTGGGACGATTCCCGAGGATCCGCGACATCCGCCACCATACGGCGAGCCAGAAGATCAGAGCGAAGGCGCAGGGGAAAATGAGGAGTGTTGTGAGCATGAGGCGTGGGAGGGCATGATACTGCCCTTCAATGCTACACTGTGCAGATGTCAGAATTCGTATTCAGCCGGGAGGAGGTTCGGGCGGTGGATCGGGGGGCGATGGAGGAATTTGGCGTGCCGGGGATGGTTTTGATGGAGAATGCGGCTCGGGGGCTTTTGGAGGCGGCTTTGGAGATGCTGGGGCCGGTTCTTTCTGAGGGGAAGCGAACGCCCCGGGTGCTTATTGTGGCGGGATCGGGAAATAATGGGGGGGATGGGTATGCGCTGGCTCGGTTGCTGCATAATTGCGGGGTGAGGGTGACTGTGATGCGGATGAGGGAGCCGGCGGAGGGGACGGATGCGCGGATGAACCGGGAGATCTGCTGGTCGATGAAGTTGCCGCTGTTGGAGATGGATGGGTTGGAGGAGCAGGGGGAGGTGGATTTGATTGTGGATGCCTTGTTCGGGACGGGGCTGGATCGGGCAGTGGAGGGGCGGGGGCGGGAGGTTATCGAGTGGATCAATGGAATGAAGGATGGGGGGACAGCAGTTCTGGCGGTGGATATTCCTTCGGGGCTGGATTGCGATACGGGGCGTGCTCTCGGGGTGGCGGTGCGGGCGACGCGGACGGTTACCTTTGTGGGGTTGAAGGTGGGGATGTTGGAGGAGGGGGCAGGGGAGTTTTGCGGGGAGATTGGGGTGGGGGATATCGGGGTGCCAAGGGAGTTGGTGGAGCGGCTGGGGCGGCCGATTTCGGAAACTTCTTCGAGTTCGGCTTCCAGCGGCTAAGATGCCTGCTTCTTATGTATCAGCCCCTGCTCACGAATCGTTATTTGACTTCCCGGGTGATCCCGCTGATTGCGGTGGCGGCGGTGGCGTTGTGCGTGGCGCTGGTGATAATTGTGGTGTCGGTGATGACGGGGTTTCTGGAGATGGTGAAGACCTCGGGGCGGACGCTGATGGGGGATGTGGTGGTTTCGCGGCCGGTGTCGGGGGTGCCGCATTATGGTGAATTGATCAAACGGATCGAGGAGACGGAGGAGGCGGAGGCGGCGACGGCGGTGGTGGATGGACTTGCGTTATTGAGTATGCCGTATAAAGGAACAGAGACGGTGCAGTTCTGGGGGATTGATCCGGAGGGGTTCGCCCGGGTAACGGGATATGCAGAGACACTGTATTGGCGGCCGGTGAATGAAGAAGCGAAGAAAACAATGAGCGAGAATGATTTTCGGTTGCAGGAGGGGATGGGGAAGAATCTGCCGAAGACAGAGGCGGATGGGTTGGTGCTGCACGACAGCCGTACGGATCGCCCGGCAATTGTTTTGGGAATGGAGGTTTCGCAGGCCAATAAGCGACAGAAAGATGGGTCGTACGATCCGGGATTCTGGTGGATGCCTCAGTATGAAGTGACACTGATGACGGTTCCTATCGTGGAGGGGGGGACATTGGATTCGGAGAGTTTCATTTTTCCGGTGGTGAACGAGTTTATCTCAGGGGTGTATCTCATCGATCAGCGGCGAGTGATGATTCCATTGGAGATGGGGCAGCGGATGCTGCATCTGGATGAGGCGGAACGGGTGGATGATGAGGGGGAGACGATCGGGGTGGATCCGGCGCGGGCGACGATGATACTGGTGCGGGCGGCGGAGGGGGTAACGCCGGAGGAACTGCGGGATCGGATCAATGAGGTGTATGACGAGTTTTATGATGAATTCTCCAAGCGCACGGATATTGCCGTGTTTCCACCTCGCCGTGATTTTGGATTGGGTATTCGTACCTGGCTGGAACAGCAGGCGGATTTCATCGGGCCGATTGAAAAGGAGCGGGAGTTGATGCGGACACTGTTTTCGCTGGTGTATCTGGTGTGTGCGGGGCTGGTGCTGGCGATTTTCTGGGCGATTGTGTATGAGAAGACGCGGGACATTGGGATTTTGCGGAGCATCGGGGCATCGCGGGTGGGGATTTCCTGGATTTTCATTCGGTATGGTTTTGTGGTTGGTATGGGGGGGGCGATCTGCGGAGTGGGGCTGGGGTATCTGGTGGTGAGCAATATCAACGCCATTCATACGGCCATGGGCGATCCCCCCATGTGGTTGAGCATCGCGTTCGGGGTGGCGGCATTGGGGGCGCTGGGAGTGACGGTATGGCAGAGCAGGGGGGGGAAGTTAATGCCACTGGTGGTGGGTTCGCTGGTGACGGTGGTGTTGGCGGGGCTGGGAACGGCGGTCTTTTTGCTGAAAAAGGAGGG
>CAZLXE010000145.1:1633-6146 GCA_964563005.1 uncultured Isosphaeraceae bacterium | reverse complement strand
GGAGGACCACCGTCCCGGCCGTCAATCCCCCATTAAACACAACGGGACGCTTCCACCAGGCGTCCCATTGCGATCATTCAATTCTCATTTTCAATCTCAACCCGCCTCAGATCGCGGATGCGCCTCGTCATACGCCTTCCGCATCCGTTGCGTCGTCAGATGCGTGTACACCTGCGTCGTCGATAATGATTGATGCCCCAGCAACTCCTGCACCGACCGCAGATCCGCCCCGTTGTCCAGCAGATGCGTAGCAAAACTGTGCCGCAGAGTGTGCGGGCTGATGTCCGGGTCCAGTCCCACCTGAGCCAGATATTTGCTCACCTTCCGCCGCACCGATCGCGTCGACAGCCGTCCCCCGTGCTTATTGATGAACATTGGGGACTTCTCATCATACCCAATCCCCGCCTGCCGATTCTGCGCTGTCAACATCACAATGTACTGCCCCAGGGCATGCAACGCATGCGAACCCAGCGGCACAATCCTTTCCTTCTTCCCCTTCCCCCGCACCAACAAACACTGATTGCTCTCATCAATATCTCCCCGATTAATTCCCACTAACTCGCTCACCCGAATCCCCGTTGAATACAGCGTCTCCAGAATCGCCCGATCCCGCGACCCCAGCAGATTCGTGCAGTCCGGTGCATCCAGCAACTGCTCCACCTGATCCACCCCGATCGCCTTGGGCAACCGTTTGCTCTGCCGCGGCGTGCGAATCAGGGTCATCGGATTGCTCTCCACAAATTTCTGGCGTTCCATCCACTTGTGAAACGACCGCAGCGTCGCGATCTTCCTCGCCATCGTCGCCGGAGAATACTGATGCTCCTCCAGATGAGCCAAAAAGCCCCGAATCGTATTCACATCCGCTCGAAAAATCGCATCCGTTATCGTCGCCGGGCTGAGCGTCCCCACCACATCGCTCGGCTCCCCTCCCGCCACCGTCTGCTTCAAGTGCCGGTTATACGCCTGCTGTTCCGCTTCCGGAGCCAGAGTAATATTCAACTCGTCGGTGAGAAACGAAATGTACTGCTTCAAATCAACTCCATAACACCGCGAGGTGTATGGGCTGAAATGCCGTTCGTCGATCAAATAACTCTGAAAGGCAATTAATACTGGGAGGTTATCACTCATGGCTATGCTCTGGAATGGGTCCGTAATTGTCTGAAAAAATAAACTGGCTGCGAATTCAATTCGCCCTGAAAATCCCTGCCCTTCAGGACAGAAAACTATCGCTCTCCTCCTCGCCCGGCGGACTCAATCCCGCCTCCCGGGCGATCTGACGGCACACCACCGCCGCATCAAACCAATCAAATCCAATCTCTGTCTCCGTCAATTCCTGATCGTTCCACCCTGTATCCCGTGGATGCGCCGGCAAGCCCGACACCGCCACAATCATCTCCCGCGCATCCCCCTCATCCCAACCAAATTCCCACCGCTCCCCATCCCGGTGCAACACCACCCGATGCTCCGTCGAACAAATTTCTGTGTGCTGGTCGGGAGTGTCCGGCACTTCCGAGGGCGGTTGGTTTGTCGTCGAGTCGCTCATCAACGGTCCTTTGTGCTCAGGCACCCAGGACCGATTCGATCCTCAGGGCACGCTGTCCAAACTCGCCTTCGCCTGCCGCTCGCCCCGCTCTGCTTCAAGCAGATCGTGCAACAAACGAAAACTCACAAATTGCGTGTACAGATCCATGTTCACCAGGTAAATATCCTCCCCATAAGCGCTCTGCGGCTCCGTCCGCCCTGTCGCATAATCGTGCAGCCAGTTCAATGTCTGATGATTCGCCGCATCAAAATACCCCGCCGCTTCCGCCGCCGGTCCCCGATGACCGATCGCTCCTGCATACGGCTCCCCCCGCGTCTGCCGCGTCAATGCATTCGTATCAATCCGGCTGAACGGACTCACCTCATATCGCATATACAATTGAATCGCCGCCCCCAACTTCGGCGGTCGATACGGATCAAAACTCGTCACCGTACCCACAATCAGCCCGTCCACTTCCAAAACATTCATCAGCCGACGCGCATCCCCCACCGAGGTCACTCCATCCATCCCCATCTCCCGCATCGCCATCAATACCCGATTCACGGCAATGGCATTCACTCCCACAATCTGCTGCGCCTGCTCCATAAAGAAGTCCGCAATCCGCGCTGTCTTCACCGTCGAAACCCCCGATTCATTGGCGAATGGAGCCACCGCCCAAACCTGCGGTCGATCCGAAACCAACCGCTTGGGAGGCATTCTCTCCGGCGTATTCTGACAACCCGAAATCACGCTCAGCAGTAATAAAACAATCGCTGCTCGCCTGCGGGCCATCCTGGTTCGCATAGTCTGTGCACTTGTCATGGCGTCCTGCCTTACTGAGTGAGCTCCGCTCACCGAACTTTCATTTCCCGACGCATCCTCGCGCCGAAATCATTCGAAAAAAGGATTATTGCGAATGAATCGCCATTAATCCCGCATATCATCCACCGAACCCGAAGCGCTCCGTGGCGCCTCCCCCGTCGCCTTCAGCATCCGCCCCGTCGTTACCGCCCAGATGTTATCGACGCCTGAACGGTCCGAGATAAAGTAAACTGTCCCATCAATTGACCAAACCGGCTGATAATTCGCAAATTCGCTCGCCGTCAGCTTCGTCCGGTTCGTCCCATCCACATTCACCACCCACACATCACTCTCCGTCGGATGATCGCCCGGCTGCGCATCCGGCTCGATCACCGTCACAAACACAATCCGCCGCCCATCCGGCGACCACGCCGGATTAATCACCGCCGCATTCGCCGCCGACACAATCTCCGTCAACTGCGATGCCTCGCCCCCTGCATAATCAATCGTCCAGATCGAATGAAATCGACTCCCCCGCTGCCGTGCCCGCTGAAACAGAATTTTTCCGCTCGCCAGATCAGGGCTCCACACCGGAAACACCCCATACTCCAGAAACTGCTTTACGCCCGGCATGGTCAGATCAACCGTCCAGATCTCCCACCGGCCCGATTGCGTCCCGAATTTGCAATACACCAGCCGACTCCCATCCGGCGACCAGGTCGGGTGCAATTCGTGATCGCTGTCGCTCGTCAACTGCACCGCCGGCCCCCCCTCCATTGGCATCACATAAACATCCCAGTTTCCCGAACGATTCGAAGCGAACGCAATCTCCTGACCCGTCGGACTGATCGAAGGCATCACATCCTCCGCCGGATCCGTCGTCAACTGCGTCACCGTCTTCCCCATCGCCGACTTCACATACAAATCCGCCGTCTCCCGGTGCATCGTCGATGCAAACACAATCTGCCGGCCATCCGGACTCACATCCGGATCAAAACTCGCTCCCTCCGTCTGAAAGGTAATCTGCATCATATTCTTCCCCCCATCCCCCACCCGTTGACCCGCTTCCGGCCCCGTCACCAATTCCCCATACACCCCGATATTCCTCCGATGTGGCCGCCCCTCCCGATCCGTCGGAAGAGAAGAAAAACCCGACCGATTCACCACCATCTCCGCCCCCCTATTCCCCGAATTCCCCGGATTCATAACCCCCTGAGTCATCGCCGCAGGCAATACCGGCGGCTGCGATCCATACGCATGAAACGACGGCTCAACCCCCGCCCCCGGCCGAGTCGTCGGCCCGTTCACCGTCTCATATCCCACAATCCGCCGTGGCCGAACCGCATCCATCGGCATCTGCGAAACCCGCGTCACCGCCGGAGCTGTCTCCCCCGACCATCGACCTGTACCCGTCCGATAACCCATCCCACCCCCATCTCCCTGCATATGCACCGTTCCCGGCACCCCATCCACCACCCCCACCCGGGGAGAATTCAATGAACTCGCCACCCGACTCGACGGCCGCCCCCGATACGAACAGCCAGCCATCAATACCAATAATCCAAAACATATAACCTGATAAATGTGGCGTCTCACCAGCGAATTCTCCAATACCGCCTCAAACGGCCAACAAACACGGCACACGCCGCAAATTCACCCATTCGCTCGGCTCCGCCGATCCAAGTCCAGATCCACGCTCCAGCATGAATCACGCACTCCCCATTTCCCCCTTCTCCGTTTCCCCCACCCAGCCCCCTCTTATCGGACGACCACCCCGACCGCCATGAGCCACTCTCCCCCTTTTGTGTGGTCCGCCTCGGGCGGAACAAGTCCTCTCCTCAATGTGTGACCGAAAGCCCATATCGAGGGTCAAAAAACAATTTCAGAAACTGAGGGCTTGCCTTCTGGGATCTGGCTTCCTCGGGTGGTCCGATCCGGTTATCGACAAACTCGGACCCCGGCGTGAGTCCCTTTTCTCCCAATTCCCATCTTTTATGATCCCCCTCTCCCTTATCGGGAAAGGACCGGGGTGAGGGTGCATAGATCTCCCCCGTACCGATGGTTGGATGAGGGAGAGTCAGGCATTGCCGGATTCTGGTCCATCAGGATCCGATTCTTAAGGATCATTGGGGGCATCTGGCGATTCCGGCGGTGCCGCTTCCTCGGATACACCCGGGGAAACTTCCGGGG
>CAZLXE010000145.1:0-1533 GCA_964563005.1 uncultured Isosphaeraceae bacterium | reverse complement strand
ACTTCCGGGGGTGGGGATGTACTTTCCGTCGAGATATATCCCCCGTCATCGCCCCCTTCAATCCGGATAATCTGATCTCCATCGTGGATAAGAATACGGCCTCCCTCATCATCGCCGGCAAGTTCGAATTTTAAGCCCCCCACCGTAATGTTCACGGTTCCCCCATCTCCATCACCCGCCCGGATTTTTTCAATGTTGAAGCCCGAATGCTCATTCCACTTCTCTCCCAGTGTCAACAATGTAAAATCATCTTCGGTACCGAAAACCCCATCCTCCCCCGCGCTCTCCAGGTCATATCCGGGCTTTTCTTCCGTCAGGTGATATTGATACTGCTTGCCCCACGGATCCCGCCGTGTCGCCTCTCGCATCCCATCCAGGTTACTCAATTCCGCCGGCAGAGCGCCATGATCATCCCGATACTTCTCCACCAGAGCGGCGGTCTGTCCCATGTCAATAAACACCTCCCGCAAATTCGGATCCATCATCGCCGCCTTCGCCATAACCACCCCCACCGTCCCCGCCGCGAAGAGAGCCGCCACCAGAATGCTTCCCACGATCACCCCCCCGCAACTCCCCAATAGCCCGATCACCACGCCCGCAATCGCAAACCCCTTCGGCTGACGACCCAGCGCAATCAGCGACATGATCAACCCCACCGGGCACAACAATCCCCCCAAAACCACCCCCACCAAGGAAACCACAAACCCGGCTACCCCCAGACTATTCGATTGCTGTTGCGTCATTGCGGGCTGAAATGTGTATTCCGTCATGGCAAATCTCCAGATGTCTCAATCCCCAATTCTATCGAATCCGCTCGATCAAACAAGAACCAACGGCCACCAACCTATTCGGAAAAACCAGTAAATAATTCCATCCCGCCACTATCTGACCAAAACAATAATTCACGCCCATTCGCCAACTATTGACTAACCACCACCCCATTCCCCCACTCCTCCGTCATTCCCGCACAGGCGGGAATCCAGAATCAGGATCCCCTCCCCCTTAGCAGCCCGTTGAAGAACGAGTATTTTCAAGCGGCCAGTCGGTTGATGGTGAATGGTGATGCGATGCAGATTCTGACCGGGAGGTGAATGATGGCGGAGGGGGTGTGGCGTCGATCCCGATCGTCTTTCCCTGCAGCAGACCATGCCATGTGAACACCTCCTGATGCATCTCCAGGTCGATGCGTATCCGAATCACCGACAGCGTCGAGTGGTCGGGGGTGCCCATTGTCACTTCATATCCCATAAATTCACGCAACGAGAACGAATCCGCACACCGCCACGCGATCCCCCGTTCGGACTCGATCCCTTCCAGATATCCGATCATGAGCATCCGGAAGTACACCGCCGGCGGGATGCCCGGCCGACCCGTCCGGCCCGCATAAAACCGTTCGCAACGGCGCTCGATCCAGCGGTCGAACCCCGCCTCCGTAAGAAACCGCGTTGAGTCGGGCATAATACGGACTCCCCGGCCCACCCGCGATGTCCTTCGTCGCCAGCCACAGGGAATGCTGTCGTTCAGTGTTTCGGT
>CAZLXE010000144.1:0-6196 GCA_964563005.1 uncultured Isosphaeraceae bacterium | reverse complement strand
TGGCGGGGTATGCATGGTTTGTGAAAACGAGGAAGGGGTTTGCGGATGTCCTCTGATGAATCCAATACCACCGCGATCGCCATCCGGGGGCTGGGGAAGCGGTACGAGATTTATGATCGTCCTCCTCATCGCCTGTGGCAGTTTCTGTGGCGGGGACGCAAGCAGTTTTACCGGGAGTTCTGGGCGTTGCACGATGTCGATTTCAATGTCCAACGCGGCGAAACCGTGGGCATTGTCGGCCGCAACGGGGCGGGTAAAACCACCCTGCTCCAATGCATTGCCGGAACCCTCACCCCCACTCTGGGATCCGTAGTGATTAACGGCCGGGTGACGGCCCTGCTCGAACTGGGCAGCGGATTCAATCCCGAATTCACCGGGAGAGAAAATGTGCAGCTCAACGGGGCGATTCTCGGCATGTCGCGAAAGGAAATCGAAGAGAAATTCGACCGCATCGCCGCCTTTGCCGACATCGGCGACTTCATCGAACGACCCGTCAAAACCTACTCGAAGGGGATGTTTGTGCGGCTGGCGTTTTCGGTGATGGCGAACCTCGATCCGGACATTTTTATTGTGGATGAAGCCCTCGCGGTGGGCGACGCCTATTTTCAACATCGCTGCATGCTTCGCTTCCATGAGATGAAGGAGCAGGGGACGACGATTCTCTATGTTTCCCATTCCGCCGGAGCCATGAAGCAACTGTGCGATCGGGTGGTGTGGCTGGATGGGGGACGGGTACAGAAGCAGGGCGAACCCGATGAAGTGGTGGACGCCTATCTCATCAATCTGTTCAAGCAGGATGCCAGCGCTTCGCCGGTACAACCGTCGAAACCAATGACAGCGGCTCAGCATGCTCCCGAACTTCCAAAATCACCCAAGCCCACACCGGAAAAAAACGCAACCGCCGCATCCCTTCCAGAAATATTCTCCGAGCCGGAGACTCACCTTCCCAACATCGACCGCAGGGTGGGTGATGGGGCGTGCGTGATTCAGGGGGTGGGTTTGTATGATGAAGCCGGGGAAATAGTCCGGGTGGTCAACCAGAATCGAACGGTTGTGTTCCGAGTTACCGTGAAAAATACCCACCTTCCCGCCGAGGTTAGTTCTCTCTGTGTGGGGTATATCCTGCGCAATCGGCACGGCGAAGATCTGGCCGCCACCAACACCCGCATAGAAAATATCCCCGTCCCCCTTCCCGCACCCGGCATTCCCCTCACCGTCGCCTTCACCCTGCACTTGCCCCGGCTATGTCGTGGTTCTTATTCTCTGACTGCTGCCGTGGCGTATGAATATGAAACTGATTCAGGGGCGATGATCACCGGGGACCGCATCGACAACGCCCTGGTGTTTGATCTCCACGCTCCCGATTCCATCACGGGAAAAATGGCGATCGACACCACCATCGCCATCATCGAACATTCCGCTTCCTCCACTTCTCCCCCGAACCCCCCGGCTCCGGTATCCTGTCCAGCGTGAGCACCCTCGCCACCATCGCTGAGAAAGTACAACGGCTGTCACCGTGGTTCTATGAATATGACTTGCCGGGTGGGGTGCTGACGGCCTCCTCCCTGCCCGAGTCGGTTCGTCCCATCCACGGCACCCGGCGACAAATGCTCCGTACCACAATTATGGATCACTTCGCAGATCGAATCCCGGAGATTTCCGCCCTCGATCTGGGGTGCCACGAAGGATATTTCTCGTTTATGCTCGCCGAGATGGGAATCCCCCGGATATTGGGTCTGGACATTCGCGAGGAAAACCTGGAAAAAGCCCGGTTCATTCGCGATGTTCTCGATCACCAGGCCGTGGAGTTCCAGCCGGGCGATTGTCTGCAACTCGAAACGGAGATTCCCGAAACCTTCGATCTCGTTCTCTGCGTCGGCCTGCTCTACCACCAGGAAAATCCCATTCTCTGTCTGCGGCAGGCAGCAACAAAAACCAGGGAACTACTCCTCGTGGAAACCCAGGTGATCGATGAAATCGAGGGCGAAACCGAGTGGGGGCAACAAAACGCGAACCGATCCTTCCATGGGGGTTTCGCTCTCATCGACGAGACAGCAGAATTCGGGGCCGGGGCCAGAGAAGCGGGCTCTGCGCCCCTCGCCCTCTGTCCCTCGCCGCGTGCCCTCGAACATATTCTCCACGCCGTGGGGTTTCCCCGCGTCGAGCGCATTGCTCCCCCGCCGGAGGGGTATGAGCAGCATGTCCGGGGAAAGAGGGTGGTCTATGCCGCATACAAACCAATAAAAAAAGGATGTTCCGAGCATGTGTAATCGGTGGTGCCTTGACTTCGCCCGTCGCCTTCCCCCGCTGCTGGCCAAGGGGACTCGCATGCTTGAAGTCGGCTCCCGCAATGTCAATGGCTCGGTGCGGGATATCCTCGAACCCCATGGGGCATCCTACTGTGGAGTAGATATCGAAGCGGGGCCGGGGGTCGATCAGGTGCTCGATGTCGTCAACCTTGATCAGGCCTTTGCCGCCGATTCCTTCGAGGTTGTCATCACCACCGAAATGCTCGAACACTGTCCGGATTGGAAAGAAGCCCTCCGCCAGATGGTGCGGGTGTTGAAACCGGGCGGCCTGCTCCTGCTCACCACCCGTTCCCCCGGATTCGCCCTCCACGGCTATCCGCACGATTACTGGCGCTTCTCCCGGGGAAACATACAAAATATATTTTCCTCACTCGGCGAGATCCTTGTCCTTCAGGATGATCTCACCCTCAACTGGCCCTGTGGCATAGGCGTGATCGTGCAGTGTTCGATGGATGAAAAAGCACGGAACCAATGGGGGAAATCGCTGGCTGAGGTCGAGATCAAAGCAGTGGATCCAGAGCGAGATCGCCCCGATCGTCATCGTCCGCCCGTGCCGGTGGAGGATTCCAAAACAGAAAAAGTAGTTCGCTCTCTGGACGACCGCCTGAAGAGCATGTTATGGCGATCGGGGGCGCGGGCGATCTTCAATCGATTGGGATTGAATGTAACCCCCGCGAATTTCTATTCTCCGTTGCCTTCTGTGGAGGACATCCGGAATTCCTTTGAATATGCCGGGGCCACCATTCCTTATGCCGACTGCCCGTTTATTGACAATGGCTACTTTGGAACATTTCTCAATGAACTCATGCCTTATTCTGCCGAGTTCACTCCCCCCCGGGAAGGGAATGTGGAGAATCCATTGGAGACGGGAGGATATTACTGGAAAGCACCGGCGTTCAATTACAGCGACGCCATGGCGTATTATTGCATCATCCGCAAAGCGAAGCCAAAAAAGATCGTGGAAGTGGGTTCGGGTTTTTCCACCCTGATTGCGGATGCCGCCGTTCGCCGAAATAGAGAAGACGATGCTGAGGGTGAAATCATCTGTATCGAACCGTATCCCAAATCCTGGTTGGGGAGTATCGCCTCGGTTTCAGAAGTCAAGGAACGCCCGGTGCAGGAGGTTCCCGTGGCGTGGTTTCAGGACACACTCGCAGACGGCGACATCCTCTTCATCGATTCCACCCATGTCGCCAAAACCGGCAGCGACTGTCTGTGGCTATACCTCAAAGTGCTGCCTGCTTTGAAGAAACGGCTGATGATCCACGCCCACGATATTTTTCTCCCCCACGGCTACCCCATGGACTGGCTACTGGAAAAACATATCTACTGGAACGAGCAGTATCTCCTCCAGGCGCTGTTGACAGACAATCCAAGGTGTCGAGCATGCTGGGGCAGCAACTGGAATCTCATTTATCACCCCGACCGGCTGAAATCATTCATGGGGGGTAAACAAATCGGCGGCGGAGGAAGTTTCTGGTGGGAGCAGGGAACATCGGGGCAATGATCCATGTCCGATAGTGATTCATGCGCCCGGTTATTCGGGCCAGAATTGGATCCCCTGGAAAATCGAGCAGGAAATTATTGCTTTCAGGGGTGGCCGTGCTACTCTAAAAGAAGATAAATCCGGGAAAATTGGACGCATTGCGGTTTACTGCGCCCATAGAGTTCCCCAGGAGGTTTAGATTGATGCTGTCAAAGATGAGAATGCCTGCCCTGAATAAATCCGGATCGTGGTTCTACGGAGCCGTGGTAATGCTGTCCCTCCTTTGTGCCAGCACGGCCTCCGCCCAAATCAGCACTACCATCGGTCTCGATGACCTCCTCGCCCGCCTCGGCGGAGCCGCCCCGGATGGTACGGGCATCGTTATCTCCCAGGTTGAAGCCCCTCTGGGGCCGGGTACGGCAAATTATGGCCCCGATCAATCCCATACCGCGTTTCTCGGCAAAATCTTCACCGCTCATAGTGGTGCCCCCGGAAACTCCAGCCATGCCACTGTTGTCGGCCGTAACTTCTACGGCTCAGATCTCAATTTTGCGCCTGGCATCACGGATATTCATCTCTGGGAAGTGAACGGCTGGTTGGGGAACGATTTTCTCCATATGCAGACCGGATCCGGAAATCCCCCTTTGCCCACCCCAAGCGGAATCAAAATCTGGAACAATTCCTGGGCTGGTAATATTGTTGGTGATCCAGCTGCCGTGAACGATATTCTCCGCCGGGTGGACAATGTGGTGTGGGATGATGATGTACTGATGATCGTAGGAGCGACCAACTCCTCCCCTGACAACGGCCCCGCCAACCTGCTCAATCATTTTTACAACGGCATTTCAGTGGGACGGGCAGATGGCTTCCATCATTCGGAAGACACCACCACCGGCGACGGCCCGGGTCGCATGAAACCCGAAATGGTGGCTCCCGATAATCGCACCAGTTGGAATACGGCCATCGTTTCTGCCTGCGCCGCGCTCCTGGTCGATACCGCTCGAACCGATCCCCTGCTTGCCGCCGATCCCGATGCGGAGCGTGCCCTCGTCATCAAAGCAGCCCTGCTTGCCGGGGCGAACCATAATGTGGGCTGGACAAATAATCCTGCGACCACCGGTCCAACCCGGGGCATCACCGCCCGACCACTGGACGACATCTTCGGGGCAGGAACGGTCAACATCAACAACTCCCACGCCATGCTCACGGGCGGTCAGCAGAATGGTGATATCGTGGTTCCCACCGTCGCCAATGCCGGACTTCTCGGCTGGGACTATATCCTTCGGGCCAATGCTCAGCCGAATTACTGGCGTTTCACCGTGCCCACCACTGCCGCTGAAGTGTCCATTGTCGCTTCGTGGAACCGCTGGATTGATAGCACCTTCACCATTTTTACCGTGGCAGATGTCGATCTGACGCTGTGGCGTGTAGATGGTCTGGGGCAACTGCAAACCCTGGTGGGCGACCCCGGCCTGCCGTTTTACACTTCGGGCAATGTGGTGAGCGAAAGTGGGGTGGACAATGTCGAACACCTTTACATACAGAATCTTCAGCCGGGTGAGTATGTCTTGGCAATGACCCGAAACGACATTCAACCCACCTGGCCGATCGCAGTGGCGTGGCGGTTCGCTCCCCCTCCCGGTCCCATCACCTGTCCCGCTCCCGGCTCGCCCGATTGCAATCTCAATGGTATTTCCGATGAATGTGACATTTTCCTCGGCACCAGCATCGATTGCAACAACAATGGTATTCCCGATGAGTGTGATATTTCGGGCGGATTCAGCGCAGACTGCAACGCCAATGGGGTGCCTGATGAATGTGATATCTCACTGGGAACCAGCCAGGATTGCAACGCCAATGGCGTACCCGATGAATGCGAACTCGCGGGGAACGACGCGAACAGCAATGGAATCCTCGATGTCTGTGAAGCCGTACCAGTAAACAATACTTGTACCTCAGCCATAACCGTGCTGGCCGGAGCCAATCCCTTTGACACCGTCGCCGCCACCAGCACCGGTTCCGTCGAATCGTGCGGTAATATCGACAGTGACATCTGGTTCAATTACATCGCAAATTGCACCGGTACGCTCACTGTGAGTATCTGTGACGCCAATTTCGACACCGAACTGGCCGTCTACAGTTTCGTCTGTCCCACCGGGCCGAATGTTGCTCTGGCCTGCAACGACAACGCCTGCGGCACTGGCTCCACCATTACCATGCCCGTCTCCCCTGGATTTTTCCGCATTCGCATCGGGGGCAAAAACGGCGATTGGGGCGTGGGAACGCTGAATATCAGTTGCGACATCACGCCTCCCTGCCCCGCCGACATCACCCCCCCCGGCGGAAACGGTGTAGTCAACATCGACGATCTCGTCGCCATCCTCAACGCTTTCGGGGCCTG
>CAZLXE010000143.1:0-6399 GCA_964563005.1 uncultured Isosphaeraceae bacterium | reverse complement strand
GCGATTGCGTTGCCTCTCCTATTGCCTTCTTACATTGCCTTCTGTGTGATGGTTGGCTTGCACTGGTCGCTGAAAAGTAAAGGGACCGTTGGGAGCGTGGTGGCGGCGGTGGGGGTGGTGGGTGTGGTGATCGGGGTGTTGTCTTTGTGCGGCATCCCGGCGGGATCGGGGCTGTCGCTGCCGGGAGCGGTGATTGTGGCGACCAGTCCTATTGATATTGTGTTTGCGGTGGTGAGTCCCGGCGAAATGATTTCAGACGCACTCGATGATGGAGTGAATGCGGCCCGCATCAGCATCATCATCGGAGCCGCCATCGCCGGAGTGGGATACGGGGCAATTGTTTATATGATGCACGCAAACATGAAACGGTCGTTCATGATGACGGTGCGGCGATTATCGGGGTCGAATTGAGGAAGTAGTAATGGATAAAGTTCAATTCCCCGCCGAGGCCCGGTAGAATTCTGCCAGGTCACTTTTCAACTTACGAAGTGATGGCCCGTGGATGTACATCATGTGTCCAGCGGCGTAGTAACGCTGGGTGATGTGCTCCCGCAATGAGGGATCGAGCCCGAGATGATTCATGGTGTAATCGGTGGCGAAGTAGGGAGTGGCGAAATCGTAATAACCGCTGGCGACAAATACCTTAAGGGCGGGGTTCTTGGTCATCGCGCTCCGCAGCGTTTCTCCCACATTGAGATACTGATTCTGCACGCTGGAATAATTCCAGGGATGCACCCGCCCGGTGAGAATTTCGTAATTCAGATCGCTTTCGTATTTCAATTCCCGGCGCAGATAATCGTTCAGCATAGCGGTGTATGGCCCCATGATGGCCGCCATACTGGGGTCATATTCCATCGACGCGCCCGCCGCATCGGTGTCGATTCCCTTGAAGCGACTGTCCAGCCGTCCCACCGTTCGCCGCTGATCGCGCAGCAGTTCCTTGGCGAACCTTCCCATGCCCACCCGCAGGTTTGACTGGTCGATGAACTCCTCGGACAGTCCGGTATAGCGAGCCAGTTGCTCCACGATGCTTCGCCGGTCATCCGCGGAGAGATCGCTTCCTTTCATCAGGGCCGACTGATAGTCATGGAGGGCGAATGATTCCACTGCCCGCAGGGTCGCCGACAAATCTCGTTGCAATTCCCCCTCCAGTTTTCCGTGATACCACGCCGTTGCCGTCATGGTGGGGAGAAAGACAATATACGGCAGATCGTTGCCCCGATTAAACCTGGCCGTTTGAAAATTGAGAATTGAACTCACCAGCACGATGCCGTTGAGGGCCATGCCGTAGCGATCCTGCAATCGCCCGGATAATCCTGCCGCCCGGGTGGTGCCGTAACTCTCCCCGGCGAGAAACTTCGGGGATGACCACCGTTCATATTGCGTGGTATATCGCCGGATGAAATCCGCCACCGAGTTGATGTCCTCCCGCACGCCGTGAAACTGCCCCGGATCCTCACCTTCTGCGGCCCGGCTGTATCCCGTGGTCACGGGGTCGATGAAAACGAGGTCGGTCAGATCGAGAATCGACGAGGCATTCTCCACCAGTTCATAAGGCGGCGATACCTGAACTGCCGCATCCTCCATCTTCACCCGCTGTGGGCCGAATGCTCCCAGATGCAGCCACACCGATGAAGAACCCGGCCCGCCGTTGAAGGTGAAGGTCACCGGACGATTTCGGGGATTGTCCACCCCATCCCTGGTATAGGCCACGAAAAAGATGTCCGCCTTATTTTTGCCGTGCTCATCTTCCATGGCCATCATGCCCGCGGTGGCGGTGTAGGCGATCTCCACACCGTCGATAGTCATGGTGTGTTGGGTGATGGAGAGAGAAGATTCTTCTTCGTTTTCCGTCTCCGCCTCTTTTTCCCCATCCGGGGCAGAGGTGGATTGACTGACCTCCTGATCCATCTGTTGATCCGGTTGGGGAAACGCTGTTGATAGCGGAGAAACGCCATACACAGTGAGAGCACAGATAATAATCAATCGAATCACAGGAAAATCTCCAGAGTAAGAAGAGGACAAGACACCGCATGGACAACCCGGAGACGATACTGGATACCGGTCAATCCGGGTGCGGTTTCGCCACTTAAACTGTTCATTAAATTACGATTGATCCCGGATGCACACTTGCTGCAGGTCCTATGAGCAATTCACATCCCCAGCATCATCCGCTCGGGATTCTCAATGCACTTTTTCACCTGGACTAGAAATCCCACGGCTTCGCCGCCGTCCACCATGCGGTGGTCGTAACTCAGGGCGAGATACATCATCGGCTTAAGGACGATCTGACCGGGATTCCGGGGATCCTCAACTGCCCGCTTGATGATATTGTGCATGCCGAGAATGCCCGATTGAGGTGGATTGAGGATGGGGGTGGACATCATCGAGCCGTACACGCCGCCGTTGGAGATGGTGAAGGTTCCGCCGGTCATTTCGTCGAGGGTCAGTTTTCCTTCTTTAGCCCGGATGGCGAAAGTTTTGATCGCCTGTTCGATCTCCGCGAAACTCATGCGCTCCACATTCCGCAACACCGGCACCACCAACCCCTTGTCCGTGCCCACGGCGACAGAAATATCCACGAAGTCGTGATACTCGATCTCCCCGTCATCAATAAAGGCGTTCACACGAGGGTACAATTGAAGTGCACTCACGCAGGCCTTGATGAAGAAACTCATGAAGCCGAGACCGACGCCATGCGTTTCGAGGAATGATTCCTTGTGTTGCTTGCGGAGAGCCATCACATTGCTCATATCCGCCTCGTTGAAGGTGGTGAGCATGGCCGCCGTATGCTGGGCGTGAACCAGCCGCTCGGCGATGCGCTGGCGAAGTTTGGACATCTTTTTCCGGGTGACTGCCCGCGAACCACCCGCCACCGCCAGCGACTGACTCGCCGCCGCCATAACCGGAGTCGGGGCAAGCGGAGCGGCAGATGGCACCGTTGAAGCCGCCATCACATCACTCTTCGTAATCCGTCCCGATGATCCTGTCCCCTGCAATCCATCCAGATTCACCCCTTTCTCCGCCGCAATCTTCTTCGCCACCGAGGTCGCCTTCGCCTGCTCATTCTCCTGAGCCACGGCGGTTGCGCCGGGTTGAACATTCGACTCCACGACCTTCGTTGATACTTCACCTCCACTTGATTCCGAGGCCATATCCGGGGGTCGTGTCGCATCCGGGTCGATCAGTCCGATTACCTCCCCCACCGCCATCTCCACGCCTTCCATCGCCTTGATCGTGAGCATGCCCGAATCAGGGGCGGGGACTTCCAGCGTGACCTTGTCCGACTCGATCTCCACGAGGGTTTCATCCCGCTCCACCCACTCACCGGATTGCTTCGACCATGGGCCGAGGGTGACCTCAGTAATGGATTCGCCGGGACTGGGAATAGTAATGTTGATAGCCATAATTAAGATTCTCGAAACTTATTAAATCCGCGATGCGAATTGATCTACTTGATGCCTCGATGCCTTCCTTAAACCGCCGCCTTCACCCGCTTCCGAACTCCTCCCACCGCCTCCTCCATGATCCCCCGCTGCTCCTCCAGGTGTCGCTTCATCGACGCCACCGCCGGGGTTGCGTTCGCTTCTCGCCCCACATACTGCATCTGAATCCCCAACTCCTCGCGCAGAATCGGCTCGATGAACCGATATGCCCCCATGTTCATCGGCTCTTCCTGCATCCATACCCACTCCTTCACATTGGGATAGTGGGCCAATCGACGCCGCAGTCGTTCCCGAGACAAGGGGAACAGCTGTTCGCACCGCATCGCCGCCACCTCGCCCCGCCCGACCTCATCCCGGTGCTGCACAAAATCGTAAAACACCTTACCCGTGCACAGCACCAGACGCTTCACCTTTTCCGGATCTTCGATCCCCTCATCAAACAGGAAGTGGCGGAACCGCCCCGACACCAGGTCCTCCACCCGGCTCACCGCTTTCGGATGGCGTAACAGACTCTTCGGGCTCATCACGATCAACGGCTTGCGGAAATTCCGCTTGAGTTGTCGCCGTAGGACATGAAACATCTGAGCGGGCGTAGTGGGATTCACCACCTGCATGTTGTCTCTTCCGCACAAGCATAAAAACCGCTCCAGCCGGGCCGATGAATGTTCCGGTCCCTGACCCTCATAGCCATGCGGCAGCAACACCGTCATCCCCGTAAACCGCCCCCACTTGATTTCCGCGGAAGCGATGAATTGATCGAAAATCACCTGCGCCCCGTTGGCAAAATCCCCGAATTGCGCCTCCCAGATCACCAGCATCCGGGGATCGCCCAGCGAATACCCATATTCAAAGCCCAGACACGCATTTTCAGTGAGCGGGCTATTGTGGATGCACATTTTGGAGAGACCGTGTCGGAATTCGTCCAGCGGCGTCAATTGTTCGCCCGTTTCCTGATCTGTCACCACCGCGTGCCGATGACTGAAGGTCCCCCGCTCCACATCCTGCCCCGTCAGCCGCACCGCGTAATCCTCCTGCAACAGCGTGCCGTACGCCAGCATCTCTCCCATCGCCCAGTCCAGCGGCTTGTCTTCCTCCACCGCCGCCCCCCGCAGGGCAAAGAGTTTTTTCAACTTGCGATGCAGATTGAAATCATCAGGAACCGTGCCCAACGCCCGCGACACCTCGATCAATTGCTCTCTCGGCACCCCCGTCTCCACCCCCTCATCCCGGTAGTCCTCCCCCAATCCCGCCCACACCGAACCGAAGGCGTGAATGCTCGAATCAACCGGCGACTCCTGCGCCCGGGTCTGCGCTGCATCCAACTCCGCCCGTTGCGTTTCATACTGCCGGTCAAACTGCTCCCGCGTGAGATGCCCCTCTTCGATCAGCCGCCCCACATACTGCTCCAGAACCGGAGTGTGCGTTTTGATGGTCTTATACATCAACGGCTGAGTGAAAGTCGGTTCATCCCCCTCGTTGTGCCCGAATTTCCGGTAGCACCACAGATCGACCACCACATCGCGCTTGAACGCCTGCCGGAATTCAATCGCCAGTCGGGCCGCAAACACGCACGCTTCAGGATCATCTCCGTTCACATGAATGATCGGCGCCTCCACGATCTTTGCGATATCCGTGCAGTATGCGCCGCTGTGCGAATCGTGCGGATTGGTCGTGAACCCAATCTGATTGTTGATGATCACATGCACCGCCCCCCCCACCGTATACCCGTCCAGATGCATAAAATTAAACATCTCGGCCACGATGCCCTGCCCCGGAAACGACGCATCGCCGTGAATAAGAATCGGCACGCACTGCCCCCGTTCCGCATCCTCTCGCAGCCGTTGTTTCGCTCTGGCCCGCCCTAGCACCACGGAATGACCGAACTCGAGATGCGAAGGATTCGGCGACAGCGTCAGTCGCACATTCTTCCCCGCATCCGTCATGTGATTCGCGCTGTAGCCCCGGTGATATTTCACATCCCCGCCCCCTTCCGTAAAGTCCTCGACCCACGACTCGGCAAATTCAGTGAAAATCTGATCGTAACTCTTGTGCAGCGTATTCACCAGCACATTCAGTCGCCCCCGGTGAGCCATCCCGATCGTGTATTCCTGCACCCCGAACCGCGGCCCCATCTCGATGATCTCATTCAACATCGGCACCAGCGATTCCCCGCCGTCCAACCCGAACCGCTTCTTCCCCCGATACCGCGTGTCCAGAAACTTCTCGAAGCCATCTGCCTCAATCAACTCCCGCAGCACCCGCATTTTCTCCTCTTTCGTGAACGGCGGCTGATTCCGCACCGGCTCCATTCTCGCCTGCAACCACTCCCGCTGCTCCCGATCCTGAATATGCATGTATTCCACCCCCACATGCCCGCAGTAAGTCTCCTCCAGAAACCCCCGGATATCACGCAACGACTGCTCTCCCTCCAACGGCAGGTCGCCCGCATCAATCCGCTCATCCAGGTCCTGCTCCCCGAACCCGAATGAACTCAACCCCAACCCCGCCGGCAGAGGTCGCTCTGTCCCCAACGGATCCAGATCCGCGGCCAGATGGCCAATATCTCGATACTGATAAATCAACTTCTCCACCCCCCCCTGCCGAGCATGATCAGTGATATTCGGGATACCAGGCGAATCTCCACCTTCGTGCACAGATGCCTTTGTACCTTTGTGCTTCTCGGCTCCTCCCCCCAACTCAAACCCCTGAAAAAACCGGTCCCACGATCCATCCACGCTCCCCGGCGAATCGCACCACCGCCCATACATCTCCTCGATGTACTCGCTGTTCCACCCATTCACGCCCTGACCGGCTGAGACAACACTCATGGAAGATTTAACCTTGTATGAATACTAGATTTACGAAACACAACCCAACAACCCCGCACCATGCCGGGAAACAGACATTCTAGCCATCACCCCTCTCCTCGTCGCTTTATCGGCGTTTTTATAAC
>CAZLXE010000142.1:0-6403 GCA_964563005.1 uncultured Isosphaeraceae bacterium | reverse complement strand
GCCTGAGGCATGGCTTTCTGATCGGGCAACACCACAACCCCGATACCCCCCAGAATCGCCCGCAACATCGGCAATCCCCGAATCCCCCCCAGCCCGCCCGGCGAGCACGCCATAATCACCGCCACCTTCCCCGAAAAGCACGCCAGCGGTTTCTCATCAGCCCCGGGGCGACTGATCCAATCGATCAGATTCTTAAGCGCCGCCGTAATCGCCCCGTTATATTCCGGCGAGGCAATCAGCAGTCCATCATGGGCCAGAAACAATTCCTTCAACTTCACCGCATTCTCCGGCAATCCCTCCGCCTCCTCCAGATCACCGTCATACACCGGCAGGGGATACTCCTTCAAGTCAATTTCCGTCACCTCTGCCCCTGCTCCCCGCGCCCCCTCCGCGGCAACCTGCACCATCTTCCGATTGAAAGATTCATGACGAAGAGAACCGGCAAACGCAAGAATTCGGGGATCACTCATAAACAAATCATAACGCAATCATCCCCCGGTGCCACGACCTGAAGCAAAGCGGAAGGTCGTGCCGGAGTACAATGGGCAACTATTGAACGGAGTCGTCCATGCTCGATCCCTTGATGCCTTGATGCCATGTTGCCTCGATCCCTTGATGCCTTTGGGATATCCTCCCCCCATGCCCCTCACCACCCGCGTCCAGAACATCAAACCCTCTTCCACCCTCGCCGTCAGTGCCCGCGCCAGGGCCATGAAAGCAGAAGGCCTGCCCGTCATCTCCTTCGGCCTCGGCGAACCGGATTTCGAAACCCCGCAGAACATCAAACAGGCCGCCATCGACGCCCTCCTCGCCGGCGACACCCATTATTCACCCGTCCCTGGCTCCCCCGCCGCTCGCCAGGCCATTGCCCAAAAACTCCTGCAGGAAAACAATATCGACTGCACCTCCGATGACATCCTCATCACCTGCGGCGCCAAACACGCCCTCTACATCGCCTTCCACGCCCTCGTTCAGCCCGGAGATGAGGTCATCCTCCCCACCCCCTGCTGGGTCAGTTACCGCCCTATGGTCGAACTTGCGGGAGGAACCGTAATAGAAGTCCCCGGGGCCGTCGAAAACAACTTCATCATCACCCCCGAACAATTAGCCGCCGCCATCAACGAACGCACCCGCGTCGTCCTCATCAACAGCCCCTCCAACCCCTGCGGCACCATGATGACCCCCGACCAACTGAAAGAAATCGCCGCCGTCATCGCCCCCCACCCCAACATCACCATCATCGCCGACGAAATCTACGAAAAAATAATCTACGGCGGCATAAAACACTTCTCCCTCGGCTCCCTCCCGGAAATCGCCAACCGCGTCATCACCATCAACGGCCTCAGCAAGGCCTACGCCATGACCGGCTGGCGGGTGGGATATGCTTGTGCCCCCGGAGGAACCGCCAAGGCCTTAGCCAGTCTGCAGGGCCAGATGAACAGCCACATCACCAGTTTCAACTACCCCGCCGTGGTCGAAGCCCTCACCAACGGAGCCGAAGAAGTCGAGAAAATGAGAAAAGTCTTCGCCCAGAGAGCAGAAATCGCTTATGAATTAATCTCCACCCTCCCCGAAGTCATCTGCCCCAAACCCACCAGCGCCTTCTATGTCTTCCCCGACATCTCCGCTTACTTCGGAAAAACCACCCCCACCGGAAAAACCATCAACACCGCCACCTCGTTCGCCGCCACCCTCCTCGAAGAAGCCCAGGTCGCCGTAGTCCCCGGCGAAGATTTCGGCCAGTGCGCCAAAGGAAACATCCGCCTTAGTTTCGCCTGCTCAGAAAAAAACATCCGCGAAGGATGCGCCAGAATAAAGAAGTGGCTGCAAACCCTTAACTAACTCCCCCCAACTCCACCATCGCCAAATCCCGAATCCCCTCCGTCTCCCGCAACGACTCCACCAATCCTTCCGCCAACCCTTCATCCACCTTCAGAATCATCATCGCCACCTGATCCCCCCCCTCCGCATCCGGTTTCCGTCCGATCACCATCTCCGCAATATTCACCCCGTGCTCCCCGAAGCACCCCCCCACCACCCCGATCATCCCCGGCGTATCGTCATTCGTAAGAATCACCATCGGCCCCACCGGAACCATGTCCAATGGATACCCCAGCAAATTCGTAATCCGCGGCTGCCCATCCTCATAAATCGCCCCGTCCACCCGCAAATCATTCCCGCCACCGGTTAATTCAATCCGAATCCGATCCTCTCCCTCATGTGATTCGATGACCGTATCCAACTGAATCCCCCGCGCTTCCGCAATATGCGCCGCATTGATCACCGTCACCGGCTCATCCAATCGCCCCTGCAACAGAGCCGTCAGCGCTGCATGACCCATCGTGTCCGCTTTCCCCGCCAGTGAACGACCTCGCACCGAAACCCTCACCTTCTCAAACGCCGGCAATCCCGCCGCCGCATCCAGCAACACCACCATCCGCCCGATCAAATCCGCAAACCCCCGCTGCCGCTCATCCATATCCAGATTCAGCCCCCCCGCATTCACCGCCCCCATCAACCCCTCCCCCTTCAGATACATCAGCAGCGCCTTGCACGCATCCACCGCCACCTGCTCCTGCGCCTCCGCCGTCGATGCCCCCAGATGAGGTGTCGTAATAATCCGAGGATGACTCCGCAAAGGATCATCCTCCGCCGGCGGCTCCTGAGGATACACATCAATTGCCGCCCCGCCCCCGGAAATGGCCCCATTCGGATCGAGGGCTTCAAGCAGGGCCTTTTCATCCACAATCCCCCCCCGCGCCGCATTCACCACCAATAAATGCCGCCGTGCCAGCCCGAATTGCTCCCGCCCCAGCATCCCCCGCGTCTGCTCGTTCCCCGGCACATGAAAAGTCACAATATCAATATGCGGCAACATCTCCTCAAACGAAGAAAACATCCGTACCCGTCCATCTAAAGCAGTCTCCCCGCTGAAATACGGATCAAAACCCACCGCTTCCATTCCGAACGCCAATGCCCGCGATGCCATCGTCTGCCCGATCCTCCCCATCCCCACCACCCCCAGCGTCCGCCCATGCAACTGAACCCCGGCAAATTTCGCCCGATCCCATCCCCCGGATTTCATCACCGCACAGGCGGGGGGGATGTTGCGAGCCAGCGCCATCATCAAAGCAAACGCATGCTCCGCCGTGGTAATCGTACTCGCCGAAGCCGAATTCATCACCGCAATGCCATATCTCGTTGCTGCGTCCAGATTTATGTTGTCCACCCCCACCCCTGCCCGCGCAATCCCCTTCAGCAGAACCCCCGACCGGTGCATCGTTTCTTCCAGCAGATCCTCCGTTATTTTCACCGCCGACCGTACCACCACCCCATCGTGATCCGCCAACGCCGCCGCCAGATCATCCCCCGACAGCCCCGTCTGCGTAGTCACCGCCACTCCCGGCTGATTTTTCAGAAATGCCGCTCCCTCCGGAGCCAGTTTGTCCGCAATTAATATACCAATTGACATCAATCAATCTCCAAAAAGTCCAGCAAGAAACCGGCATCGTAGCCGAGCCAGCGGGTGCCATAGGATATCGCACCATTCTCTCCTCAATTTCATCCAAAAGTGGACAAATCCCCTCCTTTGGTTATACTGAAACCACAATAGATCGAACGATAAAACCATTTAGACTCAGGAATACCACACCCATGTCCATTGCCACCCCCATGAAACAATCGCTGATCAAAGACTTTCAGCGTCACGATACCGACTGCGGCTCTCCAGAAGTCCAGATCTCCCTCCTCACCGAGCGTATCAAAAACCTCACCGAGCACCTCCGCCCCAATAAGCACGACAACCATTCCCGCCGCGGCTTGGTGTTGCTTGTCGGCAAGCGAAATCGCCTCTTGAAATATCTCGCCCGCACCAACCGCGAGTCATATCAGGCCCTCATCAAGCGGCTCGGTCTGCGAAAATAGCACTCTTCATGCCGTCGTCCGCACCCTGGCGGGAGTCGGCAAACAACAGACCCCTTCTCTGTTCTTTGCTGACTGCCTCCTCTTGGGGCAAAGCGATGGTTTTTTCCATTCCCACGATCTGGCTTTCACCTCTCCAACCGAAAATAGGAAGAGGGCAAAAAGCCAGACGAACACCCAAGAAAAAGGCATCATCATGAATCATGTCAGCGTTGAACGCGAAATCGGCGGTCGCCCCTATCGCCTCGAAACCGGCAAAATCGCCAAACTCGCCTCCGGCTGCGTCATCGCCCACCACGGCGAAACCTCCGTACTCTGTTCCGCCATGCGGGCCAACCCTCGCCCCGGCCTCGACTTCTTCCCCCTCCAGTGCGACTACCGCGAACGCTATGCGGCCGGTGGCAAGTTCCCCGGTGGTTTCAAAAAACGAGAGGGACCGCCCAGCGAAAAAGAAATCCTCACTATGCGGAACATGGATCGCCCCATCCGCCCCCTCTTTCCCGATGGCTTCATCGACGAAGTGCAGATCCAGGCCTGGGTGATGAGCCACGATGAACAGAACGATGCCGATGTCATCGCCTGCACCGCTGCCTCGGCCGCCCTCTCCCTCACCGATGCCCCCTTTGAAGGCCCCGTCGCCACCGTCCGCGTCGGCCGCATCATCACCGACAAGGGTGAACAGTTCATCATCAATCCCACCCACGCCCAACTCGAATATTCCGACCTCGACATGATCCTCACCGGCCACTGCGACGGCGTAAACATGATCGAAGTCGGCGCCGCCGAAGTCCCCGATGGCGACATCCTCGAAGCCATCAAGTTCGGCTACGAAAACGGCGTCAAACCCCTCCTCGAATTGCAGCAGGAACTCATCGAAAAAGCAGGAGCCACCGAAAAAAATCCCGGCGAATCCACGCTCCCTTCCGATGAACTCTACGAAAAAGTCAAATCCCTCATCGGCACCGAAATGGAAGCCGCCCGAAAAATCCACAGCAAGGCCGAACGCGGCAACACCATCGACACCCTGCGAAAAACCATGCTCGAAGAGCATTTCGCCATCCCCGATGGCCTGACCGTCTCCGAGCATGAAAAAGCCGCCAAACTCCAGAGCCAGGCCAAAGAATGCTTCCGAAAGGTCGAAAAGAAAACCGCCCATCGCCTCCTCGCCGAAACCGGCACCCGCGCCGATGGTCGAGGCAGAACTGAAATCCGCCCGCTCCACATGGAAACCGGCGTCTTTACCCGCACCCACGGCTCCGCCCTCTTCCAACGCGGGGAAACCCAGTCCATCGTCACCTGCGCCCTCGGCACCGGCCGCAACGAGCAGATCATCGATGGCCTCATGCCCGAATACGCCAAAAAATTCTACCTCCACTACAACTTCCCCCCCTTCTGCGTTGGTGAAGCCGGTCGCATCATGGGGCCGGGTCGCCGCGAAATCGGCCACGGTGCACTCGCCGAACGGTCCCTCCTCGCCATTCTCCCCGACCTCGACGACTTCCCCTATACCGTCCGCATCGTCAGCGACATCACCGAATCCAACGGCTCCTCCTCCATGGCCTCCGTCTGCGGCGGTTGCCTCGCCCTCATGGATGCCGGCGTACCCATCAAAGCCACCTGTGCCGGCATCTCCGTAGGCCGCTTCACCGCCGAAGACGGCACCGTCTCCCATGTCACCGACATCATCGGCGAAGAAGACTTCTTCGGCGAAATGGACTTCAAAGTCTCCGGCACCCGCGAGGGCATCACCGGCATCCAACTCGACCTCAAAGCCCGCGGTCTCCTGGTCGACGAAATCGGAACCATCTTCGAGCAGGCCCGGGCCGGTCGACTCGAACTCATCGAAAAAATGGAAGCCGTCATCCCCGCCCCCCGCGAGGAACTCTCCAAATTCGCCCCCCGCATCCTCACCATCCTCATCGACCCCGAAAAAATCGGCAAACTCATCGGCCCCGGCGGCAAAACCATCCGTTCCATCCAGGAGCGAACCGGCGCCACCATCGATGTCGAAAACGACGGCACCGTCCTCATCGCCTCCACCGATGGAGCCGCCGGTGAACAGGCCCTCGCTGAGGTTGAAGCCCTCTGCGCCGAAATCAAGGTCGGCACCATCTTCGAAGGTAAGGTCGTCTCCATCAAACCCTTCGGCGCTTTCGTCGAACTCGTCCCCGGCACCGACGGCATGTGCCACATCTCCGAACTCACCGACGGCTTCGTCAAAAATGTCGAGGATGTCATCAAAATGGGCGAAATGATCAAAGTCAAAGTCGTCGATGTCGATCCCTCCGGACGCATCAAACTCTCCCGCAAAGCGGCCATGAAAGAAGAAGAGCCGCAACCCGAGCCAGTAGGATCATAAATCAGGTCAGGATTTATCCTGACCGAGGGCTGAACGACGATTCACAATCGAGGTATGCTGAACTTCGTCATGCACCCCGCCGTGATCATCCCAACCCTGAACGAGGCCAAAAACCTCCCCGAA
>CAZLXE010000141.1:3572-6484 GCA_964563005.1 uncultured Isosphaeraceae bacterium | reverse complement strand
GTGATTGCAGCGCGGGCGGTGGGAGCAAAGCAGGTGACAGGAGTCATCATGCCATCGCGATATTCATCGGAGGGATCGATTGAGGATGCGGAACAATTGGCGGTGAATCTGGGCATGGATGAATGCCTACGGTTTTCGATTGAGGAGGCGCATGAGGTAGTGAGAAAAACACTGGGAAAGGAATTGGGAAATGGGCTGGAGGGTTTGCCGGATGAAAATGTCCAAGCCCGGCTGCGGGGCATGTTTTTGATGGCGACTTCGAATGCCACTCCAGGGATGTTGGTGCTGGCGACCGGGAATAAGTCGGAACTGGCGGTGGGATACAGCACGCTCTACGGCGATATGTGCGGGGCAGTATCAGTCATAGGGGATCTGCTCAAGGGGCAGGTGTATGCATTGTCGAAGTGGATCAATGAGAATTTTGAAAATTGCGGATTTGAGAGGCCGCCGATTCCAGAAAAGTCCATCACCAAACCGCCCTCCGCAGAACTGCGGCCGGATCAGACGGATCAGGATTCGCTGCCCCCCTACCCGGTGCTGGATACCATCATTAAATACTATGTAGAGGATCAAACATCGATGGAGTCACTTGTGAAAAGAATGCCGCAACAAGAAGTGGTGCGAAAAATCACTCGCATGATTGATCAGGCCCAGTACAAGAGGGAGCAGGCGGCGGTGATATTGAAAGTTTCGCGTAAGGCATTCGGTCGGGGGCGGGTGATGCCGGTGGTGATGCGAGGAAGGTAAAAGGTCACGGGGAAAAGGTAAAAGAGGACCGGAATCGAGAATGGGAATTGTGGTTAAGTTGTCAATTGGCCTGCCTGACCCCCTCCCCGCCCCTCCCCCAAAGGGGGAGGGAGCCAGACACACACGCTCCCGGAGGAAGAGGGGATAGAATCGGGGCATGGCTATTCTTCGTTTGTCGCCGTTGCTTGTGAATCAGATTGCCGCAGGGGAAGTGATCGAGCGGCCGGCGAGCGTGGTGAAGGAATTGATGGAAAACGCCATCGATGCAGGAGCGAGCCGGATTGAGGTGGTGATTGAACGGGGAGGGAAGGAGTTGATCCGGGTGGCGGATGATGGGGGCGGGATTTCGTCGGATGATCTTCTCATGGCGATCGCCCCTCATGCCACGAGCAAAATATCGGAGGCGGATGATCTGAATTCCATCGCCACGCTGGGATTCCGGGGCGAGGCGCTGGCGTCAATCGCTTCAGTCAGCCGTCTGTCCATCGTGTCCCGTCCACCGGAAGCGGATCATGGGGCGATGATCGAGGCGGAAGGGGAATCGGTGAGCGAGGTACGGCCAGCGTCGGGATCGGTGGGGACTACGGTGACAGTACGGAATCTGTTTTTCAATACGCCGGCCCGGAGAAAGTTTCTGCGGACAGATCAAACCGAGCAGGGGCGGGTGCGGCAGATTATCGATGGGCTGGCGTTGGCTCACCCGGGGATTGCCTTCGGATTGAAACAGGATGGAAGAACGATGGTGGACTTGCCGGGAGAGCAGACCCCGACCCGGCGGGTGATTGCCGTGCTGGGAGAGGAGTTGGAGAACGAATTGCTGGAAGTGAGCGTGGAGGAAGGCGGAGTGCGCATGTGGGGACTGGTCGGCAGGCCGGGGATTGCCCGGGGAACAATGAAGCATCTACGGGTGTATTTGAACGGGCGCCCGATTTCGGATCGAACGATTACCCACGCGATCAAGGAGGCGTATCGGGGATTGATCGAACCATCGCGCTATCCCACGGCAGCCCTGTTTCTATCCATGAATCCGGCAGAGGTGGATGTGAATGTACATCCGGCGAAGTTGGAGGTGCGGTTTCGGAATCAGCCGCAGATGCACAGTGTGGTGTTGCATGGGGTGCGGGATCGGTTGCGGGAAGCGGATCTAGCCCCTCAGTTTGATCTGGGTCGGGCGACTTCGGGAGGGCGGGTTGAATTCGGCAATGGTCTGGGAAGTCGATTGCCCGAAGATACTGAGCAAAGTTCCGAAGGGGGTACGAAAGCATTCGTGGACTATTTCAAACGACTGGATCCCGTACAGAAAGGGTTTATCTATGGCGAGGTGAAGCAGGCGCTGCGAGAAGAAGCCCCGGAGATTCTGGCCCAGGAGGTGGAGGGGGGTGAATCATCCGAAGTGGGCATGGATTCATCTGCCGGGGATTATGCCGGGGGTTTACCCACGGTACGGACGGTTCAGGATATTCTGCAGGTGCATTCAAGTTTTGTGGTAACGCAGGATGAAGAGGGACTGGTGATCATTGACCAGCATGCATTACACGAGCGGGTGATGTTTGAGAAGTTGTCCCGACGAATCATGGAAGGGAATCTGGAATCGCAACGGCTGCTCATGCCCGCTACGCTTTCGGTAGATCGAACGCAGGTGGATGTTCTGGTCGAATTACAGCCGCTGCTCGAACGACTGGGGATCGAGGCGGCGCCGATGGGGCCGGATGCGGTGGCGGTGCATGCGTTCACTTCCCTGCTGTTTCATCGCGGGGTAGACCCGGTGGAATTTATGACGGATCTTCTGGACAAGGCAGCGAATGAAGGAGTGAAGACCACCGATGAGGCAGCTTTACACGAGGTGCTGGACATGATGGCGTGCAAGGCGGCGATCAAGGCGGGAGATCGTCTTACCCCGGAGGAACTGACTGAATTGATGCATTACCGGGAGACCGTGGAACGCTCGAGCAACTGTCCACATGGACGGCCGACCAGTCTGCGGCTGAGCATTGCGGATCTGGAACATCAGTTCGGAAGGCGGTAGGACGGTCAGGAATGTGCCAGACCCCCTGTCGGTCAATGGAGTCGGAGGGGATTGAACCCTCAACCTTTCCGTTGCGAACGGAATGCTCTCCCGATTGAGCTACGGCCCCAATATCCTTCCCACCCGAAGACCCCCCAGA
>CAZLXE010000141.1:0-3472 GCA_964563005.1 uncultured Isosphaeraceae bacterium | reverse complement strand
AGACCCCCCAGAATCGTTCCCAATCCCATCTCCTTCTTCATCGACTCTATCGTCAGCCCAATTCATTTAAATCGGTCGGTAATTTATTTCCATGAAGGGATGCTGCAATCATCGGGCATTCGCTGCTACCATCCCGTCATGTCCAACTGGTCTCCCTCATCATGGCAGTCGAAACTCGCACTTCAGCAGCCGGAGTATCCGGATTCGCAGGTGTTGGAAAAGACGGTGGCGGCGTTGGGACACTTGCCTCCGTTGGTAACGAGTTGGGAGATCGAAACCCTGAAAACTCGGCTGGGGGAGGCGGCGGTGGGAAAGAGATTTGTGTTGCAGGGAGGCGATTGCGCCGAGTCGTTTGCGGAGTGCGATTCAGCGACCATTGCCGCAAAATTAAAAATCCTCCTCCAGATGTCGTTGGTGCTGGTGCACGGCACAAAAAAGCCGGTGGTGCGGGTGGGAAGATTTGCCGGGCAATATGCCAAGCCGCGTTCACAGTCGATGGAGACGAGGGATGGAGTGTCGTTACCCGCCTATCGGGGTGATCTGGTGAATGGGATTGCGTTCACGCCGGAGTCGAGGATTCCCGATCCCAGCCGCATGTTGCGGGCGTATGAGCGATCGGCCCTGACGATTAATTTCATTCGGGCGTTGATTGACGGGGGGTTTGCCGACCTGCATCATCCGGAATATTGGGATCTGGATTTTGTCAAGCACTCTCCCCGGGCCGATGAGTACCGGACTATTGTGGATACGATCGGGAATGCGATTCAGTTCATGGAAACGCTGACCGACATGACGGTGGAACAATTGAATCGGGTGGATTTTCGAACAAGTCATGAAGGGCTGCACCTGCCGTACGAACAGGCCCAGACGCGAACGGTTCCCCGGCGGGAAGGGTGGTACAACCTGGCCTGTCATATGCCCTGGATCGGGATGCGGACGGCGGATCCCTCAGGGGCGCATGTGGAATATTTTCGAGGAATTCGAAATCCCATCGGGGTGAAGGTAGGGCCAGCGACTTCGCCGGAGTGGTTGAAGGAGTTGCTGGAGATTCTTCATCCGAATGATGAGCCGGGGCGTTTGACCCTGATTCACCGGTTCGGGGCACACTCCATTGCGGATTTACTGCCGCCTTTGCTGGAGGTGGTTCGGGAATCGGGGAAGACGGTTTTGTGGATATGTGATCCGATGCATGGCAATACCGAGAAGACAGCAGAGGGAATCAAAACGAGGAAATTCGAGCACATTCTGGCCGAGTTGGAGCAGGCATTCGAGATACATCAGAATGCCGGTCGATCACTGGGAGGTGTGCATTTCGAGTTAACGGGGGAGAATGTAACGGAATGTACGGGAGGGGCGCGGGGATTAAATGATGATGATCTCAAGCGGGCATATAAATCGCAGGTGGATCCCCGGCTGAATTCAGAACAGGCGATGGAGATGGCGATGCTGATGGCAAGACGGGTGGGATAACGCCCAATGCGACGCTCTAACTTGCCTTCTTGAGCTGCTCACGCTGGAGGGTGTTGACGATCTTTTGGATTCGATTCTGAAGTTTTCCGAGACGGTGGGCATCGGGCCAGGATTCGAATTTCAGGCCGAGACGAACGGCCGTGCCGTCCAGTAACTCCCGAATTTGGCGAACGGAGACGAGGAACCAGACTGGAGAGGGGGGAGATGATGGTGAAGATAATTCCGGGAGTAGAAACTCGATGAACAGGCGATCGCCCAGGCGAAACTGTTTGGTTTGGGATTCATCCACTTTCATGCTCACCCCTCCGGCAGATATGTCCACCAGGGAACCCCGGTAGCGAGCCGCATGGAGGGGACAGGCGTCCGGCTGGTCTCGGTTGGTTTCGTGGATCGTCGCAAATCGGAGTTCCCCCGAGGCGAGGGATACCCGAAAATGATCTCGTCGCTGACCGGGTTTAATGGTTTTTGGACGGGTGATGGTCATGCCGACGACGGTTTTTTTCTGATTCAGTTCGACAATTCGTTCCATTTCCCGTACCTGACCGGAGAAGGTGTATAACTGACCATGGATGTTGACATAAACATCCACCCATTGCCTTTTGAGAAATTGTATTTTCTCCCCGATACTCTGCGGCCGGTCAAGATACACCACATGATTGTCGCTGCCCAGAACCCGGGAACGGGCTACGGAAAGTTCATGGTGAGCCCCTTTCCCATGGAGGGAGACCGGCATATTGCGGGCGCAGGCCTCATCCAGCAGTTGCATCGGGTCTTCCAGATTGAGGGGCTGTGGCTCCACCATCGGCGCACGATCATCTTTCTCCCGGCGGATGCGGGGTTGGGGGTATGGATCAATTCGGATTAATTCGGCGGATTCTATAGAACGATTTCCTCACTGGTGTACATGAGACTGGATATGGGACCTATCTGCCTTTCGGGGGCGAGTTGGATACACTACCCGCCCTATGTCTCGTCCCGTCGTCATTACCGGCATCGGTCCCATCACCTGCTTCGGCCTCGGCATCGCCCCCCTCTGGGAAGCGATGATGGCAGGTCGCAGTGGTATTGGCGCCATGACCCGTTTCGATGCGAAGGGATTCCCCTGTCGAGCGGCGGGGGAATTGGCTGAAGACGCATTCAGTATCAGGAAGATCGTTCCAAAGAGTTATCGCAAGGCCACGAAGGTGATGTGCCGGGATATTGAACTGGCCGTGGGGGCGGCGACCATGGCGGTCGAGAGCGCGGGAATGGTGACCAAAGGGACAAATCCCGATGATGAGCCGAGTTACGCTCCGGGTCGATTCGGATGCCATATCGGGGCGGGTCTGATTTCGGCGGATGTAAACGAATTGACAGACGCCCTGATCACGAGTCAAAGTGAGGATGGATCATTTGATCTCGATCATTGGGGGGGGGCGGGGATGCAGAATCTGACGCCCCTCTGGCTGCTCAAGTATCTGCCCAACATGCTGGCGTGCCATGTAACGATCGTGCACGACTGTCAGGGGCCGAGCAACACCATCACCTGTTGCGAAGCAAGCGGGATGCTTTCTCTGGGGGAATCCATGAGAATCATCGATCGGGGGGCGGCGGACTGCTGCCTGACGGGGGGGGCGGAATATAAACTCAATCTCATGGCGTTTTACCGTCAGTGGTGTACAGGACGATTGGCGGAGACGCCGGTGGACTGCGATCCCGCGACCATCGTCAAGCCCTTTGATCCTGAGGCCCGAGGAACGCTGCTGGGTGAGGGTGGCGGCCTGCTTATTCTGGAAGCAGCGGAGACAGCGACAGCCCGTGGCGCTTCGGTTCTGGCCCGCGTATCCGGATATGGGTGTACGCAGTCATTCTGCCCGGACACCATCGGGCTGGAACTGGATGAATCAGATGAATCGGTGGCAGATGCTTTGTCATTGGCGTTACATCAGGCAGGATTAGAGCCAGACGCTATTGACGCCATCGTGCCCTTCGGTTCCGGCATTCCGAGCAGTGATCGGGCGGA
>CAZLXE010000140.1:0-6496 GCA_964563005.1 uncultured Isosphaeraceae bacterium | reverse complement strand
CGGGCGGAAGGCAATGCAAGCGTCCTGATGTGCTCGCAGATTCTGCCCCGATCATTGAGTCATGGTGCCGATATCAAGAGAATGTGATTGCCATGTTATTCTTGCCGAGTGGACACTCCGATCTCGTCATATCATCAAAAATAAGATCACTTCAAATTCCTCTCCCCCCCCAAATATTTCCCTTCTCCCCCTCCGCGAAACTCCGCGCTCTCCGCGGTGAAAAGAGACCCCAATTTACATATGCAACCACCAAAAACACCCAACTTTCCCTCACTTTCCCTCACTTTTCTCCTCAAAAACCCGACTCAAATCGCGTATTAAATCGCTTGTGCAATCCCCTTCTCACCGCAGAATCCTCGCCCGGCAGCGGCCCCAGCGTTCCCCCATCCTTCGTATACAAATCCATATCTTTACACCACCCCTCCACTTCCAGCACATACCGCCGCGTCCAACCCGGTCGTAACTCTGGAAGATCATCCCCAAACTCCAGGTGAATCTCTTCCCCCGGCCCGATGATCGCCAACCCCGAATCCGCCTCCACCACCAACTCCAGACAATCCCCGAATGCGGTGTAGTACCCGGTGGGATATCTCGTGTCCCAGAATGGGCTTCGGTCTGTATACGAATAGCCCGGCAACCGCTGCTCCCCGGTCGTCCTGAGGGCAAACCCCGATCGCAAAACTTCCGCCTTCACAGGGGTCATCGCTGTACGAACCACCGACGCAACCTCCTGCGGATACACCACAAACAGCCGATCCCAATACACCTCCATGTTCGTAGAAATCCGCAGCATCGTCGTCCCCGCAGGCAATTCCCCCAGCGGCACACTCATCTGCCGGGGCATCCCCGCCGGATACCCGAACTCCTTCAGAATCACCCGCCACACTCCATCCGCCCCCCGCGCCTCAATCGTCGGCGCCCGGAATGCCGCCCCTGCCTGACCCGCCGCAAACATCGTCTGCGAATAGGGATACTCCACCCAGCCATCCATCACCATCGTCGCCCCTTCTTGGAGAATCTCCTCAAACTCCATCGTCAAAGTATGCTCCCCCGCCAACCGCCCGATGAACCGATGATCCACAATTCCCACCGGTGCCGCCCGCTGATCCCGAGTTCGAGTTATGTCAGAAACCTCCTCCCCCCGATTGTTCATAACTGTTTTTGGCAAAATCATTTGTGTAAAGTAAAAGTTGTCCCCCGTCGGCTCCATACCCGCTACATTCATCCGCTCATCTACTCCCATATTCCACCCCGGCGGCAGGTCAATAGCCACTAACATTGCGGAGTCCAGATAGAGCGCCTCCTCCATCGGTTCCGCGATTTTGAGCGAAAAACGCCCATTCTGGGACTTCAAATTCCCATCCGGCAGCATGAATTTTTCCCATGGTCGCGATGGCACAAATCCACCCGCCCCATCCGCAAATCCCATTCCCCCCACCCCCAGAATGTCGCTCACAAACGCATAACCCGTGCCGTCCCAGGCAAATAGCACCGGACAACTCGAAGTCTGCCGCTGCGTCTCCTCAATCTTATGACGCTCACTCCCCGCCAATCCCAACTCCGTCTGCATCACCCCGTCCGGCCAGTCAATCCGCACAAAATCAATCCGTTTCGCCCCTCCCAGTCCCACCGACAGTGGCTGTAAACTCTGTCCCGGACCGGAATTATGCGGCAATGAGTCCACCACCGTCCATCGCGACCCCACCCGCACCGCCATCCGCGCCCCAATCCCCGATGCATTCGAACGCATAGATTTCGAGTTATCGTCTTTCCCCGTCAGCGAAACAGACGCAAAATGATGCCGCCCCTGTCCAGGTAAATACAGCATAGGTCCAGTGTTACGATCATAGGCCACCACTCCAGGCCCATCTTCCGGCATCAACTCAATCATCGTAAGTCCCATCCAATCCCCTTCACCAATAGTTTTCCAGAGTTGCTCTCCGTTCTCTAATTGATTGATCGCAAATGACTTACCTCCCATCAGCATATCCTGTTGCCCATCCCCATTAAAGTCTCCCAGACCCAGCCGTAACCAGGGCGCGCCTTCCGGAGCCGCCACCAATTTGCGTATCCACTTGCCCGACAACAGTTTACGCCACTGCACCACCTCCCCCAGCCGGTTCACCATGACCAGTTCCAATTGCCCATCCCCCTCCAGATCAGCTGCTACCCCATTCATAACTTCGCTCTGCAAGAACTCATCCATCCCGTTTGCCGGGTGATACGCCCACGAGCGATCATTCATAAACACTTGATGGGGCGGTACTTCATGAATTACCACCAGGTCTAGATCCCGATCCTGATCCAGGTCCGCCGCAATCACCTGACGAGACTTACGATCACTCCCGTCGATCCCCCGCTCTTCGGCGATCGGCCGGAAAGTTCCATCCAAGTTATTGTTTAATAACTCATTCGGTCCATCCGCATTCACGCAGAAAATATCCAGATCGCCATCATGATCCGCATCAAAAAATAATCCATTAACCGTTTCGTACACTCCATTTACAGTTCCTGTCGATACCGATACATCCTCCCAGCCCCCATCCTCCAGATGTCGCCAGAGTTGATTCCCTCCCCGACGGCAGAGGTACACATCCGTCAAGCCATCATTGTCATAATCCCCCCATAGCGCAGCATTTACATCCTCAATCCCCGCCAATGGATGCTCCCGATCCAGCGCAAAAGTCCCATCCCCATTATTCATGCACACCGCATTCATAACCCCTTTTTCACGCAACCCTTGCGCAATAAAAACATCAATATCCCCATCCCCATCCATATCGCAGCAGGTAAGACTTATGATTTTCCCTGGGCCCGTGTTCCACTGAATAGATTCATCTATGATCAGCGGAATAGGATCCCTAAACAAAGACCCATCAGGAACTTGCGCTAATTCCGTTTTCTCCAGATCAAATGCCAGAACTTCACCTTTCGGCCCCATCCGCGTATAGATAAACTTCACCACCCGCGAGCGGGGATTCTTCTCCAGCCGTTTGAACAAATCGATCATTGCCCGTGCTTCATCCCCCCGGCCCAGCCGCGAAAGCATCTGTGAAGCGGCATAAGGCGCGCTGCGAAGATACGGATCGAGCGCCATAACTTGCTCGAATCGCGCCAAAGCCGCGGCATAATCCCGTTCCTTGGCCAGGCATTGGCCGACCTGATATGCCGCATAAGCATCTTTCGGATCGTGAGTTGCGACGAACTCGAAATGCTTTTTCGCCTCATCCGGCTGCTCCAGATACAACTTTAGCAGCCCCGCGCAATAGTTCGCCCGCAGGTGATTGGGATCCACCCTGAGCACTTCCTCCAGAACCCCCATGGCCTTTTGCTCATCGCCTTCCTGCTGGCGATTCAGAATCGCAATCGCCAGATTCACCTTGATTTCCAGGTTCTCCGGCCGCTCCTTCGCCAACTCTGCAAAAATCACTCTGGCCTCTTCATACGCAAACTGCCCCATCAGTCCCACGGCCTGATTATTCCGCTCCACAATCTCTTCATCTGAATTCGTGGGAGCCGCAGGGGGGGAATTCTTCCCACACCCGCCCAAAAATACCACTACGAACCCCATAAGCCATAAGCACTTAAGTTTGCCATTTAAATGATTCACACTTTACCTCTCATGCGCATCTGCGCTTCTGAAATTCGCCCCCGTATCGATTCACCGGTCATGGGTCCGTTCGATTGATAGGCCGGGGCCAGGTATTCCTGCTGCATGTAAGTATGGATGGACGACCGCAGGTGGGAGCGCATGTCGTGTCCTACTCTGCGTTTACGCTCTTCGCGTAAACCAGTTATGTCAATCGGCCCCACCACAACCTTCTCCCCCTCCCCCGGATCGGCCTGGGCCAGAATGCGCCCATCATAATCCACGATCATGCTCCCGCCGGGCCAACTGAAGGGGGGGTACTGCTCCAGTGAAGCTCCCTGGTTGGCGGCGACGACAAAGACGGTATTTTCTGCCGCCCGGGCGCGATTGAAGAGGGTCCACCAGTCCATGGGGGGCGTCGCGCCCCATGGATCCATATAGGCGGAAACACGGCAGATGATCTCGGCTCCGTTGAAGGCAATCTGACGGATGGTTTCGGGAAAGAGCCAGTCGTAACAGATGCCCACCCCTATCTTTCCGATCTCCGTATCCGCCACCGGAAACGGCTCTTCAGGGTAATCCGCAAGGTCGTGAGGCGAAGCATGAACCTCCCACGGCAGCCACGGATTCACCTTGCGATACTTCGTCAACACCCCGTCCGGTCCGATCAACACCGTGGTATTGAACACCACCCCCGGCCAGTCATCATCCCGCTCCAGAAAGGTTCCGCTCTGAATGAAACAACCGTACTGCTGACAGAGCTTTGCGTAGCGGTCGGTATGCTCGTTCGGCACCTCGATGGCCAGTCGTTCCCGTAACTTGTCAACCGTGTCGTAAATGGGGGCGGCATGGGCGAATTCGGGAAACACCAGTAGCCGCACATCGAAGAATGGTTCGTAGCCGAGAATGGTGTGCTCGACCATTTCAACCATGCGCTGGGTGCGACTGGCGATTTCATCGCGGGTGCGGGGACAGGGGAAACTGGTCTGACAACAGGCGGCGTAATACATGATCCTCCGCTGCCGGATATCGGCAGGAGATCAAAGCGGCCATGAAACCCCGGAGTGGGGTCAAGCCATGGAGGAAGCCGGAGGAATCGGGACCGGCATGATTTCCCGGAAAACCCGGAAGGGCCTGGGCTGCCTTCAAGGGGCACTGCCCGCCGAACCATAAGGTACCTCCACGGGTCATTACGCAATGTGGAGTGCACTATTGCGCAAAAAATCAGAAATTAAAAAATTAATTAAAAAAACCCGCCGCATTTCGGCGACGGGGGGTCAGGAGAACATCATGAGGCCGGGGCGACGCACCCCATGCCGTCACTCAAGGTCTTTTATCAGGCGATCCAAGGCGGTTTCCATCTTCTCACTGGTTTCATAAGTTCCTTCTCTGATTCCTTTTCTGAGCGTTTCTACCCGCTCGCGTCGATTTTTTGGGAGATCTTCAATCCGACCTAATGATCGGGCATTGGCGGAAAGTTCCACCCGATCTACGGTTGTCTCAGTTCCCGGCCGAATCGGGGCTAAACCCGATGAACCATTGTGGCTCGGTTCTGAACTCGATGGGGTTCGGGTTGTTGTCGTCGTTTCCGTCGGGGAATGAGCATTTCGAATTGCCGAAGGCGAATTGCGATCTCGGGGACCGGGAACGGGGTGACCTACTGAGGAAATGTCAGGCATGCGGATAGAACTCCTACGCATCGGTATCTGGAGGACAAGAAAAGGACTGGCGTGTGCCGTCCGAAAAATTATTCTGGCCAGTCGCGGCTGCGCCTTTGAAGCTCGCGTCAACCATGTAAACTATCGTCCCAAGCATTCTATTTGCTTGAACATTACCCCTTCCTCAGTCAGTGTTGAATCAAAGTTGTAATTCGGTGTAAAACATATGGTTATGATAGCATTCCCTTTGGTGGATTTCTACTCATTTCCTTACTTCAGAACCCCTCGAAAAGCAAAGACGAATCATCGTGTTGAAACCATCCAATAATATACTGTTTGTCGGGTCTGTGATCGCGGTTTTTGCCCTTGGCATCGTTGGATGTGCGGCTCCTGGATCATCGGGATCGGTGGATGTGAAGGGCGAAAAAAATTATCAAAAATTTCCAAAAAATAATTCTGAAAGTGAAATGGCTGGTCTCGATTTCGGGGCCGAATGGGAACGGAAATTAGGGCAAACCGGGGGGAGGAAGCCAGGGATTGGTGAGGGGGTGAATTCCCCACGGAGATGGACCATTGTTCTCAATACCTTCACGGCTCACAATCATGCTCAGGCAGCGACAAACATGATTCAGCAGGTGCAGCAGATCACGCCTCAGGTGGGAGACATGCGGGTGGAGACAACCCAGAACGGCTCTATGGTGGTGCATGGGCGTTACGCTGGCCCAGGGGAGTCAGCGGCCACTATGGAGCTCAAGCGGATTAAGGAGATTAAGTATCACAAACGGGCAATATTCGGAGGGGCGATGCTGACCCGGCTGGCGGGGGCGAAACCACGATCGTTGCACCCGCACGATCTGCGCATGGTTCGGCGCACGCATCCCGGGGTGAATCAGATATATACATTGAATGTGGCCGTGTGGGGTGATTTTGACAGCGGGCAATGGCCGGCGGAGCGGATTCACCGGGCGGCGGAGGCCCAGGTGCGGGAACTGCGGAGCCGGGGTTTTGAGGCATATTTTCACCATGATGATGAGAAACTGCTGAGCGATGTGACGGTGGGGGTGTTCGGGGCGAAGGCGATCGATCCGCAGAGTGGAGTGATGAGCATGGAAGTGCTGGAACTGATGAAGAAATTTCCCTACCGGCTCGTGAACGGCCAGCCATTGGAAACTCCGATTGATCCCCATCGGCCGAGTCGAGGGACGGTGACTCAGTCGTCGATGCTGGTGGAGGTGCCGAAGGAGTAGGG
>CAZLXE010000139.1:0-6508 GCA_964563005.1 uncultured Isosphaeraceae bacterium | reverse complement strand
CCCTCCTTCCCACCCCTCAAAATAAATACCTCACCTCCTCCTCCGGCCGCTTCTCCTTCATCCGCATCCAGCCCCGCAAAGACTTCTCCACCCTCGCCGCCATCGAAAAACCCCTCACCCAGATCCGCCGCGTAATCGCTGCAGTCCAACAGAATCACCCCGCCGTCGAAATCGGTCTCACCGGCAAGCCCGTCCTCCAGACCGATGAAATGCTCACCACCCGCCGCGACATGACCATCGCCACCTCCATCGCCTTCGTCCTCATCACCATCCTCCTCATGCTCGCCTTTCACGGCCTGTGGCGACCCCTCCTCGCCGTCATCGCCCTCGCCTGCGGCATTTCCTGGACCTTCGCCCTCGCCGCCCTCGTCATCGGCCAACTCAACCTCCTCAGCATCGTCTTCACCATCATCCTCGTCGGCGTCGGCATCGACTACGGCATCCACCTCCTCAGCCGCTACCTCGAACACCGAAAACAGGAATCAGTAAAAGACGCCCTCACCTCCGCCATGACCGCCGTCGGCCGAGGCAACCTCACCGGAGCCGTCACCTCCTCCTTCGCCTTCTTCGGCGCCCTGCTCGGCGACTTCCAGGGCCTCCGCGAACTCGGCTTCATCGCCGGCTGCGGCCTCCTCTTCTGCCTCCTCGCCATCTCCACCGCCCTCCCCGCCATGTTAGTGTTGTATGAACAATACAAATCAAAAGGTGCCACGGATCCGCCCGGGCGGAATCAAAGGGAGTCGCCCATGCCCGGTGCCACTGCCTGCAGCGGAGCGGAAGGCAGTGCGGGCGTGCAATTGCATGAATTCTCGACGGATGCCCCGGATCGCGCCCAAAGGGAGTCCCCCTCCGCGTCCTCTGCCTCTCCGCGACCTCCGCGTCAAAAATCCCCTCCTCTCCTCTCCTCTCCTCACCCCAAAAAAAATCCCCCCTCTTCCCATCTCTGTGCTCTCTGTGCCTCTGTGGTGAGTTCCCCTCCTCTCCTCACCCATCACCCCCGGAAAGTAGTGGGGGGGCTACTCCTCCTCACCCTCCTCTTCATTCCCCAACTCCGCTCCCTTGAGTTCGAGCACAACCTGCTCAACCTCCAGGCCGAAGGGCTTGATTCCGTGGGCTGGGAGCACCGCCTCCTCGAAGAGTCCGCCGATGCCGTCTGGTTCGGAGCCATCACCACCGACTCACCAGAGGAACTCCAGAGCATCATCAACCGAGCCGAATCCCTCCCCTCTGTCGGCCACATAAGCAGCATCTTCGATCTCATTCAACCGAATTCTTCCACCCGCGAACAAATTCGAAAACAAATACAAAACCATAAACATAATCCAACTTCAATCCCACCCTCTCCCCCGAAATTGACTCCTGCCCAACTCCATGCCGCATCGGCGCAACTGAATGCAATGGCCGATTCCCTCCCCGAAAATCAGGCCGATCTCGCCTCCAATGTACGCCGGCAATCACTTAAAACCCATCAATTTGCCCTCAATTTGGCTCAAAATCCTTCACTTTACGGCTCTACAAAAACCTCCCTTAGAACTCAATATACCAACCTTAACACCATGCTGTCAGGCGACTTACAACCCCTCCGCAATGCCTTACCCGCCGCCCTGCGCGATTCCCTGATCTCCCCCCAGGGACAGTACCTCGCCATGATTCACCCTCGTGAAAATGTCTGGGAATATGAACCCCTCCGCCAATTCGTTCAGGATCTCCGCTCCCTCGATCCCGAAGCCACCGGCGTCCCCATGACCCATTTCGAATCCCTGGGCGAAATGCAAACCGCCTTCCGCCTCTCCGCAACCCTCGCATTAATCATGGTATTCATTGTACTTATGATCGACTTCCGTGGCTGGCGTGATCCCCTTATCGCCATGCTCCCCGTCCTCCTCGGCCTCCTCTGGCTCACCCAGATCATGGCCCTCCTCCATATCAAATTCAATCTCGCCAACTTCTTCGCCGTCCCCATCCTCATCGGTCTCGCCGTAGATAATGGCGTCCACATGCTCCACCGCTACCGCCAACAGGGTCATCTTCTTGGTGGCCTCGGCGCCACAAGTCGAGCAGTAGTCTTGACTTCCGTCACCACCATCATCGGCTTCGGCCTCCTCACCACCGCCACCCACCGAGGCCTCCACTCGCTGGGGTTAGTAATGACTATAGGAGTTCTTTGTTGTCTCTTGTCCTCCCTCCTCCTCCTCCCCGCAATTTTCGCCTGGATGGATCACTCCCGAAAATCCGAAAATCCCACCTCCGCCCCTACCCCGTCACCGTCTCTAAAGTGAGTCTCAGGCGTCGTTTATGAGCCGCCAGGATTATCCCCGTCCCCACCCCATGCGCCACTCCGAACCCCACCAGCACCGCCTGATAATGCCCCGCCCCCGGCGTATCACCCCCAAAAACCATCAATAAAGCCCCTGCCGCCAACGGCCCACACAAAAACCCCGCATTCCCCGCCGCATGATACGCCCCCATCCCCGCCGCTCCCCGGCCACTGTTGCACACAAACAGCAGCGACGAAGCAAATAAAGCCGCTCCCGCCACCCCGAATACGACCAAATCAATCATCAGAATTACGGTCGTAAGTGACGAAAATACAACCACTAAGGACAGTGCTAACACATAAAAAATCCCCGCCGTAGTCCGCAGTCGATACACCCCAATCCACTCCGCCAGTCGCCCCATTGGCCACGCTCCCAGCGCCGTCATCAGCATCGAAATTCCGATCACCATCCCCATCTTCGCCGTACTGAAACCAGCCGCCGTGGCAAAATAAAGCGGCACCGTCGAAGCCAGTAATCCTGCCACCGCTCGATCGCTGAACATCATAACCATCGAGGGCCACAGTGGTTCTGCAATATCCTTGCTCATAGAAGAACGAGTATTCTGATCCGGAACAATCGATCCCGGCAGATTCCGCAAGCCCAGCAAGCATCCGAATCCAGCCATAATACAAAGGCCCATCCCGGCCCAAAGCGTCATTGTCGCCTCTTCTTGTCCGATAATACCGCCAATCCCAATGCCTCCCGCTATACCCAGCATCATAAAGGTGGCCGAAGCCCCCATCCGCCGTCCCCGAGTTTCCGGCAATCCCAGCCGGGCGATCACATCAAAAAGCAGTGCATACACCAATAAATCACTCGCCCCCTCCAGACAACGAACCATCAGGGTCGGAATGAATCCAATCGGCATCGCCATGATACCCAGCAGGATTCCGTTTATAACCGCAGCGCCAACAATGAGTTGTACCGCACTCCATCGCCGCTTCATACGCCCAACCACCCCCGCCACCAGAATCGCCCCCACCAGATTGACCGCCATAAAAGCATGGGCCTGAGCCACATTCACGCCATAGCGATCGATCATAAGTTGCTTCAGCACAGGCACTACCATCGCATCAGGTAACGCCGACAGAAACAGCAACCCCACGGCAATCACCAACAGCCGGGTGGTGCGGCCATCGGGAGTAGGGGATTCATTATCTGGATTCCACAATCGTGGTGGGGACATGGGTTCTTCCATCGGTTCAGGCATAAGTGAATCGTATCCAATCTCGGCGAATTCTGAATTCCCTCGTGAATCCCCATCGTTCGGTCATCACTCCAAGCAGGGTTATAGGACGAATCTCTCAAGAGAGATGATCCAATGGTTCTTAATCACTCATACCGACCTTATAATCGACCGATCTTCACACTAGATCGGACCCACGCCGCCCCGATCAGTTTGGGCGCCCTGTGGATACTGATCGTTTAGTCAACTAGATGTGAGTGAGGATCCCGTGCCCATACCAGAAACCATTGAATCCCTGGCCAAGATGGCGGTCGTGACAGATTCTCACGATTTTCCTGCTATCGTCGCCCTTCAGGACCGGTTGAGTGAACTTATCGCGGAGATTGACTCTGACGATCTCGAACCGCTCGCCGAGGTCGCCGGTCATGCGGTGGAATTGCTTGGCGATATCGTCATGCACACGATCGATGACACCGAAAGTGCGTTCCGCCTGGTGCAGCAGAGCATCGAGTACGCCCAGGAATTGATGCATCATGTCGAAGATGGAGGGACTGCTCCGCGCTCACCCTTCGCGCCGGAAGAAGCAAATACCTACGAATTGGCAGATGATTATGATGAAGAATTGTTTCTCGCCTGGGTGGAAGGGACCGGACATGCGTTCACCGAGTTGGAGGGTTTGGTAGTCGGTCTGGATTCTTCGGAAGATCCGGAGGAGTCCATCGCCGAAATTCGTCGGGCGATTCATACCCTGAAGGGGGAGTCCGGGGTGTTTGCCCTTCACTCCGCCCAGTCCCTGCTGCATGAGGCGGAAACTCTGATTGATTATCGAAGCACATCGGGTGAAGAGTTTCCGGTGGATGAGATTCTTGCGGTTTCGGACTGGACAAGAAGTTACATCGCTGCCCTGGTTGAGAATGCACAAGCGCCGGTACCGGAACATGCATCTCTACTCCGGGCTCTTCAGGAATCAGGCACTGTGGTGAATTCTGATGAAGAGTCCACCGAGGAAGCACCAGTCGTTGAGAATAATCTGGAAGATTCAGAAGGATCAGATCAGCCAGTGCCGACGAATAGTATGCCCCCCTCCGAATCTACTCCGGTTGCGACAGAGAAAGTTATCGATGAGTCGCCGTCCCCCGAATCGGAGCCGCAAAGTTCCTCCGAATCCAATTACGAATGCCCCTCGGATCCCGTCGGTATTGCCCCCACCGATGACCCGATGTTCACCGATACTTCCCCGGTTGAATTCCCCGAATCGACCGGCATGGACGACATGCTTTCCGAGTTCATCGGGGAGGCCCGCGAACACATCGCCGCCGGGGAGGAATCGCTCCTTACACTCGAGGACGATCTGGAAAACATCGACCATATCAACACCATTTTCCGTTCTTTTCATACCATCAAGGGAGTGGCCGGGTTTCTGAATCTGCAAGCCGTGGTAACGCTGGCTCACGAAGCAGAGACACTGTTGGACTTTGCCCGCAATGGTGAAATCACGCTCAACTCCCGCTACCTCGATTTGATTCTGGCCTCCTGTGACATGCTGACCCAGATCATCGGGGCGTTGGAGGATGGGGATCCTCCCACGAAGGGTGAGCATGCCAGCATGATCCACCGGCTCAAGCAGGCCACCCTCGATCAACTGGATGATGAAGAAAATTCTGCGGTGGTGCCGGAAATCGAGAACGCCGTTCCGCTGGGCGATATTCTCGTGGATCTTCATCTCGCCACAGAGCAGGAAATCAATGACGCCCTCAACCGCCAGGCAGAATGTGCAGATCGCCTGAAAACAATTCTACAAGACGCTGAACTGTTCAATGTCGAGGCCGTGGAAAGATCACTGACCGCCGGCGGAGACACCGGACAATTGATCGGCCGCCTCCTGGTCGATCTTGCCCTGGTTGATAAGGAAAATCTGGCTCACGCCATCGAAGAAAGTGGACTGAAGGGAATGCGTCTGGGAGAAATTCTCGGCTTGTCCACAAAGGAGATTGCTTCTGCGCTGCATGAACAACGGAAGGTGAACCGAGAAGAATTGCCGAGTGAAGCCGCCGTGGTGGAAGCAAAACCTCAGCCCGCTCAGCCCCCGCAATCAGATTCAACGGCACCTCGGGTTGCGCCAAAACCGGCTCCACCTGCCCCGCAAGCGAAGAAGAAGCCGGGGAAAAAGAAGAAAATTGATCAGACGGTCAAAGTCAGCACCGGTCGCATGGACAACCTCGTCACCATGGTGGGCGAACTGGTCATCGCACAGCAGATGGTTATTCAGGATGACATTGTTAAGAACATCAATAACCAACGCCTGCAGCGCAATTTCACTCAAGTGGAAAAAATCATCCGCGATCTGCAGGAAGTGTCCATGGCATTGCGTATGGTTACGGTCCGGGCCACCTTCCAGAAAATGGCCCGACTCGTTCGTGATGTTTCCGCCAAAGCGGGGAAGAAAATCAAATTTGTCATGGAAGGCGAAGACACCGAACTCGACCGGAATGTGGTGGAAGAAATCGGCGATCCGCTCGTGCACATGATCCGAAACTCCTGCGATCACGGCATCGGCACGCCGGAACAACGCCGCGCTCAGGGCAAACCCGAACAGGGAATCATCACCATCCGCGCCTTCCATCAGGGTGGCTCCATTGTCATCGAAGTTGAAGATGATGGCCGGGGATTGGATCGTGATAAACTCATCAAGAAAGCTATCGAAAAAGGCATTCTTCCCGCAGACCAGAACCCTGCCGACCTTTCCGATGCCGAAGCCCATAATCTGGTTTTCAAACCCGGATTTTCCACCGCCGAGAAGGTGACAGACATCTCCGGACGAGGGGTGGGCATGGATGTGGTCCGGCGGAACATTGAATCCCTCCGGGGCAAGGCGGAAATCCGTTCCACGCTCGGCAAGGGCAGTACCTTCTCCATGCGTCTGCCGCTCACCATGGCCATCATCGACGGCATGATTGTCCGGGTGGGATCCGAACGCTATGTCATTCCCACGCTCGCCATTGAA
>CAZLXE010000138.1:0-6627 GCA_964563005.1 uncultured Isosphaeraceae bacterium | reverse complement strand
GCGGATTTTAAGTCCGCTGCGTCTGCCAATTCCGCCACAGGCCCAAGGCCATATCGTATGCTCATAACGCATCCCTGCCAAAGGGAACAGTATTCCCACAGCAGCGCACTCTTTCAGCAACCACAACTCCTCCCGGATATCATGCCTCCATGAACTCCGAAACCGCCACCCTTCCCCTCGACCACCTCACCGGCTCCCTTCTCGATCTTCTCCGCGAGTCCGATCCCACTATCGCTGAAATCATCACCCACGAGGCCGAGCGCCAGGCCACCACCCTCGAACTCATCGCCAGTGAAAACCATGTCAGCCCCGCCGTCATGCACGCCATGGGTTCCTGTCTCACCAACAAATATGCCGAGGGCTATCCCGGCAAGCGATACTACGGTGGCTGTATCTTCCACGACCAGGCGGAAAACCTCGCCCGCGACCGGGCCAAACAACTCTTCAACTGCGGCTACGCGAATGTCCAGCCCCACTGCGGAGCCAACGCCAATGTCGCTGCCTTCATGGCTCTCCTCAAGCCCGGCGAAACCGTCCTCTCCCTCCCCATCAAATCCGGCGGTCACCTCAGCCACGGCCTCAAGCCCAACTTCTCCGGAACCTTCTACAACATCGTCGATTACGACCTCGACCCGGAAACCGAAACCCTTGACTACGATGCCATAGAAAAAATCGCCAAAGAGTGCAAACCCAAACTCATTATCTGCGGTTATTCCGCATATTCCCGCATCATAAATTTCGAACGCTTCCGCCAGATTGCCGACACCGTCGGCGCCTATCTCATGGCCGACATCGCCCACATCGCCGGTCTCGTCGCCACCGGAGTTCACCCCTCTCCCTTCCCCCACGCCCATGTTGTAACCACCACCACCCACAAAACCCTCCGCGGCCCCCGCGGCGGCCTCGTCCTCAGCGACGATGAAGAAATCGCCAAGAAGGTCGATCGCAAAGTTTTCCCCGGCTCCCAAGGTGGCCCGCTCATGCACATCATCGCCGCCAAGGCCCTCGCCTTCGGTGAAGCCCTGAAGCCCGAGTTCACCACCTACTGCCAGCAGATAGTCACCAACGCTCAGGCTCTCGCCGCCGCCCTCACCCAACGGGGGTATCGCCTCTGTTCCGGTGGCACCGACAACCACCTTATGCTGGTCGATCTCCAACCCCGTGCTGCCGATCTCACCGGAGCCGATGCCGAAAAGTGGCTTGAAAACGCGGGCATCATCGTCAACAAAAACGGCATCCCCAACGATCCCCGTCCCCCCATGGTCACCAGCGGCCTCCGTCTCGGCACGCCCGCCCTCACCACGCGAGGCATGAAGGAATCAGAAATGAATGTCGTCGCCGACCTTCTCGACCGTGTCATGGGAGCAAGCGGCGATGAATCGATCTGCAGTGATGTCCGCGAAGAGGTCCGTACCCTCTGCACCGAATTTCCTCTCCCCCATTAAATAAGGCGAGGCGGCCAACTTGGTCATCCAGAAGTAGAAATGTCGTTTGGGCCATCGAGTATTATCCTCACTCTTGACGACAAAACCACGGCGTGTACCCTTCAACATCTCCGGGCCATGCCGCCGCCGTAGCTCAGTTGGTAGAGCGGAGCTTTCGTAAAGCTCAGGTCAGGGGTTCGAGTCCCCTCGGTGGCTTTCTCAATGAGGAACGCATCGTATCAGGACTATTCATTCTGGAAGACTCCCCGGTTCCCGACGCACAATAGCATCAAAAACCTTTCCCCCCACCCCCCGTGCCACCTGCGGATCCTTCACCATCCCAATCTTCCAGCATGGACAGATAAATCGAGCCGTCCGGTTGCTTTCGATGCTCCGCCCCATCCCCACCAGCACCACCAGATCCGATTCATCAAAATCCCGCACCGCTTCCGCCAACTCCCCGCTCACCCGCAGCAGATTCAACAGCGGCGCCTGATGCCCGTTCCCCACCACCGTCAATTGCCTTGAGCCGAATATCGAATCAATACGGATCGCCTCCGGAAGAAATTTCTCCCGAATTTCCCGCGCTGTAACATCGTTCCAGGATGGTCCCTCATTCGCCGCCAGCACCACCTCACTTCCTCCCCTCAACATCTCTCTCACCAACGGCAGAATTCCTAATCCCATATCCGCTCCCGCATTGTCCACAAAGAGAACCACCTGCTGAGGCCGCCGCAAAAGCCAGTCCTCCCGCATCGCATCGAGATCATCCCCCAGCCACGGCCGCGCCGGAACTCGATCCAGTGCCTCGGCAAACGGCAACGACGCCTCGTCATAGTCATCCGAAACCGATTGCGCCCCCATATCAAAAAGATTCCCCGCCAGAATGCTCCGTGTCATCATCTCAAAACGCGCCCCCTCCGCCAATTTATCGACCCGCTCCAGATGCTCCGGCAATAAACCCAGCGCATACGCATTCTCCCGCTCCTTCACCAGCCGAAACTCATCCTCAATTCCGTGCCGATCCAGACACCCCTGCCGAATCTCATCCATCAACAGAATGTCCAGCCGCCCATGTCGATCCGGCTGCTCGCGAATCAGATCAATTTCGGCGAGAAAATCCCTGCGCACCCCGTCAATTGCTCCCTGCCCAAACCCCCGCGTTGCCGCCGCCTCCAGTCCCACCTCTATTTGACTCCCGAACACCTCCAGCCAATATGATCGCGCCTCGTGATCATTTAACAAGTCCGTAGCACAGGCGCGATAATTCTCAGCATCGACCAGCAGCGGGAAGACAGCCACCCCCAATTCCTCCCGGCCGTTCAGTTCAACACCACCACAATATCTACGCGGCGACTCTTCTCCTTCGTCCCCATCGGCTCATCAGGTCCGTGGCTCGCCAGATACACCCGATTCGACGAAATCCCCTTCGAAATCAGATACTGCCGCACCGCATACGCCCGCTCGAAGCCGAGGTGATAGTTACTCTTGAAGCCGCTCTTCTTGATCGGATCCGTATCCGTATGCCCTTCGATACGAATTACCGCCGTCGCATAACTTGAATTCAACACGGAAATCACCTGATCGAGTGATTGCCGGGCCGAAGACTTCAGTTTGGATCGACCCGAACCGAACAGCACATCATTCGCCACCGTCGCCGTCACTTCACCCGAACCGACCGAGCCGGTCACGCCCGGGATGTTGTCAAACGGCGTGTTCGCCAGGGGCTGCGCCGTCAAAGCATTGGCGCTGTCCAGATCTCGTTGCATCTCCGCCAATTGCCGCTCTTTGTCCCGCAATTCCGTATAAGTCGAATCCAATGCGGAATTCCGCTCCTCCAACTGACCCCGCAGATTCGTGTTTTCTTCGGTAAGAAGTTTATTGGTCGCCTTCAGACTGCTCGTGCAGCCCGTCAATCCTCCTCCCACCACCAACAGACCCACTGTCATCATCATTGTTGCGCGCATCATGTGCTCGTCCTTTCTGCAAATGCGTTTTCCGCACCCGCCTCCGCGGATGCACCATGCCATCATACCTTTTTCATCGACAAGCCCCGCCAACCGGGCGAATTGACAACTAATCCACAAACCCCCTTAAGGCGATTTCCCCTCCGCGTCCCCTGTCATTCCCCCTCAAGGCAGAATTCCGGGGGAAGGCATCGGAATCTGCTGAAATAACGCCACCCACACCATCTCCACCCCAGGACGCATCAAGATCACCGTAATTGTTGCCATCGCCAGATGCGGTCCATACGGCAGTTCTCGTCGTTCAGAAGAAAAGATCGACGATAAACCCTTCGACAACACATGCCAGAACAGCCCAGAAAAAGGAGCAAGAAAGAAAATCAGGATCGGGTCAAACCACCCCAACACGGCTCCCACGGCTGCGAGCAGATGCACATCCCCCATTCCCATCGCCTCCCGCCCGAAACCCAGCGTGCCCAGAATCCGAACCGCCCACACCAGTCCCCCGCCCACCAGATATCCCAGCACCGATCCCCCCAATCCCTGCACCCACACCGGCGGAGCAGATCCCGGCAAAAACCGCCCCACCCCCCATCCCACCGCCAACCCCAAAAAACAAGGCAGAAGAAATTTCAATTCCACCCCCATCTCCCGCCTCCCATGCGGATAGTCCCCCAGCGTCTCATCCTCTTTCACATACTCGTGATAATCCGCAAAACTATATTTCATCACCCCCAGCCGCAGCAGCATCGTCGCCCCCAGAATCCCCAGCATACCTCCCATCACCATCGCGAACGATAACCATGACATCCCCGCCGGTATAACCCACGGCTCCTCCATCGTCATCCGCAGCGGCATCAACCCCTGCACCGGGTACGCCAGAAACGCCACCACCGTCACAAAAAGCGGAATCTGAATGGGAATCGTGAAGGTCCGGGCGTCAATCACCGTCATCGCCACCAGCCCCGCCATCAGAAAAACCAGCGTAAAAAATGCCGGCATCGTGGGGAGAAAGCCATTCGAATGCCACCAGAAACCCCCGATTCCTCCCCACCACACCGTCAACGGGGACACCACATAAAGCAACCCATACATCCCCACAAAAACCAGCCCCATGAGTGCCTCCACCAGCATGTACTGCGAACTGATCTTCACCCCACAATACCGGCACTTCCCCTTCACCATCAGCCACCCCAGAATCGGAAGATTCTCCCGAAAAAACTTCAGCCGTGCCCCGCAGGTCGGGCACCGGCTCGGCGGCGATACCACACTCATCCCCGCCGGTAACCGATAAATCACCACATTCAGAAAACTCCCCACGCACGCCCCGAAGCAGAACACAAAAACCGCCGTGGGAATATGCTTCATGAGCATCCAGACGGGCATTTGAGCCAGTTCTATACAAAACTGATCGAACTGAAAAAGCATGTCCCTCAAAATCAGTGCGTCTCTTTCATGGAATTCCCGGCAGCCGATTCCGGCACCGACACCTCTTCCAGTTCCTGCTCTGCCCCATCCAAAATCGAACGACACTGCTTGATGAGAAGATTTCCCCGCTTTCGCTGCTCCAATGACTCCTGTAACCCGATCTCTCCCTCTTCGATACGCCGAATGATCCCCTCCAACTCGGCCACCGCTTCCTCGAACGAAAGATCATCCGGTTTCTTCAATTGATCGTGGTCTGCGGTCGCCATATCCCCCTAATCTACTTGGCATCGCCAAAGAGGTCGAATTGACTGCCCCCGGAATCATCCCGCTTGGGCGATGGACGCGACTTCCGCTGCCCCTTGGCGACCTGTTTCCGGGGAAGGCCGTCCACGACCGAACGCACCGACCCATCCGCCATCATCGTCACCAACCGATCCCCCCCCTCCACATCATCCACCGACCGCACCAGTGACCCATCCTCCTTTTCCGTCAGCGAATATCCCCGCTCCAGCACCTTCATCGGATCCACCGCCCGCAGATGCCGCTCCAACCCCCGCAATCGATCCTTCCCCGTCTGCCATCGCCGCTCCGTCGCCTGTTGCAACATCTCCCTCAGCCCCTCCACCCGATCCTTCGCCAGATTGATGATCCCCTTCGGATCCCGAAACATCGCGTGCATCTCAATCGTCTTCAGCCGCTCCCGTTTCCGATCCACCTCCCGCCGCACCAACTGACCCACTCGATGCGACAAATGATCCACCTGCCGGGACAGATCAGCCCCCTCCGGCACCAGCATCATCACCGCCTGCGTCGGCGTCGCCGCCCGCCGATCCGCCACCAACTCAATCACCGTCGTATCCGATTCATGCCCGATCGCCGCCACCAGCGGAATGGAACACCCATACGCCGCATCCGCCACCACCCGCTCGTTGAACGCCCACAGATCCTCCATCGAACCGCCCCCCCGCGTCACCAGAATCGCCTCCACCCCCAATGCCTCGTGATGCTCATCCACCCACCCAATCGCCCGCGCCACCTCACCCTTCGCATTTTCCCCCTGTACCCGCACATCCACCAGCACCAATCCCACCGCCCCACATCGCCGCCGCTTCGTATCGATCACATCCTGCATCGCCGCACTCGTCTTTGAGGTAATCACCGCAATCTTCCCCGGCAACCACGGCAGCCCCTTCTTCTTCTCCTCCGCAAAATACCCCAGCCCCCGCAACTCTTCGCACATCGCCTGAAACCGCTGCTCCAACGCCCCCGCCCCCACCGGCTTCATATTCGTCACATAAAACTGCGTCCGACCTTGAGGTGCATAATGGCTCACCTGCCCCGTCACCACCACCTCATCCCCATCCCGCGGCGTAAATTTCAACTTTCGCACTGTCGACTGCCACGCCACACAACTCAAAACCGCCTCCGCATCCTTCAAAGAAAAATACCAATGCCCCCGCGCGCTCAAATTACTCACCTCCCCGATCACCTTCAGCGACCTGGGAATATGCTCCTCCAGCGTCCCTTGAATCATCGCCGCCACCTGCGAAACCGTCAACTCCCCCTTCCGCTCCCGCCGCGCCGGAACCTCAATGGACTCTGCCCCCTTCGCCAAACTGGGATTAAATGGTTTCCGATCCATACCCCTATCATACATCCCATTCCCTTCCTCCAAGCCATGACCGAATCCACTTCCACCATCTCGCTCATCACCCCCATACAAGACCTCCCCGGCATCGGCCCCCGCAAGGCCGCGGATTTCCGGGGGTTGGGTCTCCGCTGCGTCGCCGACCTCCTCCTCCACCTCCCCC
>CAZLXE010000137.1:0-6650 GCA_964563005.1 uncultured Isosphaeraceae bacterium | reverse complement strand
ACCGGGCAGCCGTACGGCAACGCCATCGTCTGGCAGGACACGCGGACCCATGATCTGTGTGATGAACTAGGAAAAGAGGGCGGCCCCCGGAAGGGGGAACCGGGGGTTGATCGCTTTCGTGCCGCCACCGGTCTTCCTCTCGCCACTTATTTCTCCGGGCCGAAGATCAAGTGGGCACTCGAGCATACAGATGGACTGAAAGAAGCGGTAGAATCGGGCGAAGCCATCTGCGGCACGATTGATTCCTGGCTGATCTGGAACCTGACGAATGGCAACCATGTTACTGATGTGACCAACGCCTCCCGCACCCAACTCATGAACCTGCACACGCTCGACTGGGATGCGGAGATTCTGGAGATCATGGGTATTCCCGCCGCCATGCTGCCCCGCATCGCTCCTTCTTCCCATCCCGAAGCATACGGCACCACCCGGCCCGATGGTCCCTTCGGTGCAGCCATCCCCATCTGCGGGGTGGTGGGCGATCAGCAGGCGGCTCTCCTCGGGCAATGCTGCTTTGATGCAGGCGAAGCCAAATGCACCTACGGCACCGGCTGCTTTCTCCTCCTGAACACCGGAGAGACCCCCGTTCCATCACAACACGGTCTGCTGACCACCCTGGGCTACCAGTTCGCGGGGGAAAAGCCGGTGTATGCTCTGGAAGGATCGGTGGCCATTGCGGGGGCACTGGTGCAATGGCTCCGCGATAATCTGGGTTTGATCGAGACCGCCCCCGGAATAGAACCCCTCGCTCGAACTGTCGATGATTCGGGCGGTTGTTATGTGGTTCCTGCCTTTTCCGGCCTCTTTGCTCCGCACTGGCGTTCGGATGCCCGGGGAGTCATGGTGGGCCTTACCCGGTTCATCAACAAGGGGCATATCGCCCGGGCCGCCCTCGAAGCCACCTGTTTTCAGACGCGGGAAGTGCTGGAGGCGATGCGGGAAGATGCGGGGCTGAATCTTGAGCAATTCAAGGTAGATGGGGGCATGGTGGTCAACGATCTCCTGATGCAGTTTCAGAGCGACCTGCTGAATCTTCCCGTAGTCCGACCCCGGATGGTGGAAACCACGGCCCTCGGAGCAGCATTGGCGGCGGGGCTGGCGGTTGGGGTGTTCTCGGACCTGGATGACCTGCGAACGAACTGGAAAGAGGATCGCCGCTGGAAGCCGCAGATGGATGAGGCAACGAGAAAACGGCTGTATGACGGCTGGCGCAAGGCGGTGCAGCGGACACTGAACTGGGTGGAATAAGGCCAAGTAACAGGTAAGTATTCGGTGCCACGACCTGAGGTTCGGGGAAGGTCGTGCCGGATGCACTTGCCCACCCGCACTGCCTTGCGCTCCCTGGGGTCGCTCCAGGCAGTGGCACCATGCTGGATGTTCCCCGCCTCGCCGCTTTTCCTTCAGGATCGGGGAAAGTCGGACGATATCCCCCATGGTGGATCATCCGTTTCTTATTCAGCCATGAATAGTCCAAGATTGAACAAACCGAGTGTAGGGCTATCTCTGGACCGGCTGGTCGCCCATCGGGGGTACCGGGGGTATCCTGCAAATAACTCCGAGAACACCATCGGGGCACTCCGGGCAGCTCTGGAGAACGGCGCACAATTCGTTGAGTTTGATGTGCAGTTGACGGCCGAAGGCGTTCCTGTGGTATTTCACGATGAGCATCTTCAACGCATGACCGGAGACCATCGCCGGATAATGGAAGTGGCTCTCCATGACTTGCCGAGTATCCCCGGGGCGGGGAGCCAGATAAAAGAGCGTATTCCTACTGTGAATGAGGTGGCCGCATTCCTGCGCGACTGGCCATCGGCTCTGGCGTTCGTTGAGATCAAACCGGCGAGTATCGAGCACTTCGGTGTGGAATTGGTCGTCAAAAATACTCTGAATGCCTTGCCCTCAATCATCAGTCAGTGCATCATCATCTCCTACGATCTCGAAGCCCTTTACCTGGCTCGATCTCTGGGGGCTTGTGCCGTCGGCTGGGTGCTCAAGTCCTGGTGCGATGAGTCGAAAGAATCCGCAGAACAATTGCACCCGGAATATCTGTTTGTCGATCACCTGCGGGTCCCTCCCACCACAAAGTGCCTCTGGGCCGGGCCGTGGCAGTGGGTGATGTATGAAATAGACTCCTTCGAACTCGCTCATTCCGCCCTCTCCCTCGGCGTGGACCTCCTCGAAACCATGCACCTCGCTCTATTGTCGGGACAGCAGCCGCCCCTCGAACAGGGGAAGCTCAGTGCGTGATGCTTACGATCTGGTCGTCATCGGCGGAGGAATCCACGGCGCGGGTGTGGCTCAGGCCGCCGCGGCGCAGGGGTATTCCGTTTTGGTAGTGGAAAAAAATCGGCTGGCCGGAGGAACCTCCAGCCGCTCCAGCAAACTCATCCACGGGGGCCTGCGCTATCTGGAAGGCGGGCACTTCGGCCTGGTGCGCGAATGCCTCCGCGAACGGGCCATTCTGCTCCGCCTCGCTCCTGATCTGGTTCATTTGAAGCCGTTCTATATCCCTATCTACCAATCCACCCGTCGCCGCCCCTGGCAGGTGCGAACCGGTTTGAGTATTTATGCTCTGCTCGGAAAACTGAGCCGGGCAACTCGCTTCGAAAAAGTGTCTCGACGCAAATGGGATCAACTGGATGGCTTGCAAACCGAGGGATTGGAAGCCGTATATCGCTATTACGATGCCCAGACAAACGACGCCCGGCTTACTGAAGCAGTGATGATGTCGGCGATGGATCTAGGGGCGGAACTTGCCCTGCCCGCAGAGTTCATCCGGGCGGATCTGGATGAGGATGGTTGTACGATTGAAATTGCTCTGTACGACACCACCCTGTCCATCCGTACAAAGATGCTCATCAATGCCGCCGGGCCGTGGGCCAATCGGGTATTGGATCGGATTACCCCCGCCCTTCCGTGCCGGGAGATCTCTCTGGTGCAGGGAACCCATCTACTTCTTCGGGGCGGTTTGGAACAGGGTTTTTATTATGTGGAATCTCCCCGGGATGGTCGAGCGGTATTCGCCATGCCCTGGGATGAACATACTCTGGTGGGGACAACGGAGACTCCATATGAAGGGGACCCTGATCAAGTGGCTCCATTTCCCGAAGAAGAGGCCTATCTGCTCGAAGTGATGGAGCATTATTTTCCTCAATTCAAGGAAGCCGAGGCGGGTGAAGTGCTGGATTCCTTTGCCGGTTTGCGGGTCCTGCCCCGGGAAGAGGGCCAGGCGTTCAAGTTGTCCCGGGAGACCATTCTCAAAACTGACAGAATCGACCATCCCCGTGTGCTTACCATCTACGGCGGGAAACTCACCGCCTATCGAGCCACGGCGGAGAGCGTGATGAAGCGATTGATTCCAACGCTTCCTGCCCGTCGGAAAGTTGCCGACACCCTTGCCCTACCCCTTAAGTCTGCGGCCTGAATAAAAATAGAACTCAAGATACGATCCTCGTTCCGATAATCTTCCGGAATCAACCAGCCCCTCTTCTGATTGGTGTACGAACGACTGATCAGTCGATAAACTTCCCATCGGGAGATGCGAGGATCGGGAAGCTAATACTTCTCTACGCGGGACCCCCGGAAACGCCGTCCCACTTGGCCATAGAGCTTCCCGATCCTCCCGTCCCCCCCCACTTCCGGGACTTCTGATCATGGGTGAATCGCCGGGATTCATTTCCTCGGTTACAGTACCCCCATGTCAATTGTGGAAACATTCCCCCGCTCGACCACCATTTGCAAACCGGAAAATCCAACGGCGATCCGTCTTGGGGTGGTGAGTTTCCTCAACACCCTTCCGCTCATCGATGGCTTGGAGGACTTGAGTGATTTGGAGTTGGTTCATGCCGTCCCCAGTCATTTAATAGATATGCTTCAGGGGGGCCAAGTCGATGTTGCCTTGTGTTCCTCCATTGATTACCAGCGGGCAAAAGAACCTCTGGCGATAGTGCCCTGCGGATTGCTCGGGAGTGATGGCCCCACTCTCACCGTCCGCCTCTTTTCTCGCGTACCCTTCGATCGACTCCAACGGGTGCATTGCGATACCGACAGCCACACTTCCATCGCCCTTCTGAGCATTCTCCTCCGGGAACGCTGGCAGGTGAATCCAGAGCTAGCCTCATTTTCCTCTTCTGACAGAAATCTTGCCCCTGATCACCAAGCCATTCTCCTCATTGGGGACAAGGTCATCGCCAATGCCCCCCCGACAGATGACTACCCTCATCAACTCGACCTCGGGGAATCCTGGACCAAACACACCGGCCTCCCCTTCGTGTTCGCCTGCTGGATGACTCCCGCCGCCCCCGGAATCCCAATCACCACTTCCGGAAAAGCCCTTGGAACAGACACCGGGAAAAACCAGAATCAGAGGCGAATTCACACCCTCGCCCGCATCCTCGATCACCAAAGGTGTCACAATCGGGAGCGCATCGATGGCATGATCCACCGCCACGCTCCTCAATGCCCCTGGACAATGTCGCTCGCCTCTTCCTATCTCAAGGAACACATCGTGTACGACTGGACACCGGAGCGCAGGGCGGGTCTGGAGTGTTTCTTCGAGAAAGCCCACACCTACGGCCTCATCGAGCAGAATAGACCCCTCGTTTTTCTCGATCTATGATCCTCCATGCCCCGCGTCGCGGCATTCCGCACCGCTGCCCTTGAAGACCTCTTCACGCAGCTGAGATACGCCCCCCCCACCGCTCGCCTCAAGCACATGGAGCGGGCGGAGGATCTTCTCACCGACATCGATCCCGATCGCACCTATCCCGGCGACTTCCTCATCTTTCGCATCACGGAATATAGGCCGGATCACCGGGAAGAACCTACTCTCCTCCCCGGCACGGTCATCATTGCCGATCTGATCAATCTCATACAGCGCCTTTCTCAGGGTTTGGATATCCATCTCGAACGAGGTGAACGACCAGCCATCCGGGCCGATTCCATCCCCGGTCGGCTCGGCGTTTCCGCAAAAACCATTCAACGCTGGCGACCACAAGGTTTAGTCTTCCACTATCTGATCGGAGCCGACGGCGTCAAACGCCTCTCATGCTACGAAGATGCCCTGCAACGATTTCTCGATAAGCAAAGCGACCGGGTCACCATCGCCTCGACATTTTCCCGGCTGGGAGACGCGATGGAAGAAGACATCATCCATGAGGCCACTCAAATTCATCTCGACAATCCCAGCGTGTCTCTCAACGGTGCTGCGAAATCCATAGCCAAGAGGCACAGACGATCTCACGAAACCATCCGCGGTGTATTGAAGCGATCCGGGGTCATGTCATCGAATCCAATGACGGACAAAGAGCTGCGTGTGATCAGTCGAGCCGCCCGTCTGGGAATTCCTCCTCTCACCCTCATGAAACGGTATGGTCGCAGTCGCTCCACCATCCAGCGGATCATCATTCAATCCCGCGCGGAGACCCTGCTTTCGTTCCTCCCCCATCTCAAGCATATTCCTCTCCCCACCTTTAACCGTCCTGATGCCGCAGAGATCATCTTTTCCTCCCCTCGAGTCCGATCCCGTCTTGCGATCACCCTGCCGGAGGAGGACGCATTGGATCTTCTCATCGCCTGTCGGGAAGGGGTCTCCCTCGATCCGGAAGATGTCGTCGCCTGCACCGCCGCATTGAACCTCCTCAAAATGCAAGCCGCCCACACCATCGAAACATGGCTCATGCCTCGGGGAGGTTTTCCGCCCAACCTTTCTGCTGCTGCCGTCGATCGCGTGGAAACAGACCTCCGCTGGGCGACACTCCTTCTCCGTCGCCTCGTTTCCTTCGGTTTGCCCGCCGCTATCCGGGCTGCCGAGCAGCATTTTCATCGCCCGCTCGTCGATCAATCCCGGAACATCATCACCACAACACTTTTTCAGGCCCGAGATGTAGTGCTGCGAGTCGTCGAAGCCCATGATCCGGGACCACTCAACATCGAGCAAGGTATTCCCCAGGGCGGACAGCAACTGGAGCGACTCTGTGCCCAGGCCATGGATCGGGCCTTAGCTCAGGACACCCAGAAACCCATTTCCGGGGGTGCCCGCGCCCGCCATGAAACCGGAAGTATCAAAATCCCCGGCTTATTCCGCAATCTGACCCCGTGGGAAAATGTTCTCTCTCTGTCTCACCGCATCATTCCAAAAATACCCCATCTTTCCCCCGTTGACCGCTCTCTTATCGAAAACCGCTGGGGCCTGAATCATACCGCCCCCCAGACCCTCGCCGAACTGGCCGCCGCCCACCACTCCACCCCGGCCTGGATCACCCGACGGCTCGACCGCATCCGCCAGCAACTTCGCTGAACCTTCATGATGGATCCACTATCATGCCGACTCATCAATCATAATCACTGGAGATTCCCATGAAAGGCGTCATCCTCGCCGGGGGGCTCGGCTCGCGGCTGCGTCCCCTCACCCTCGTCACCAACAAGCACCTGCTCCCCATCTACGACCGGCCCATGATCCATTACCCCATCGAGTGCATGGTGCGGGCGGGAATCGATGAGGTCATCGTGGTCACCGGGGGCGAGCATGCGGGCGACTTCCTCAAACTGCTCAAGAACGGCAAGCACCTCGGACTGAAGGAACTCCACTACACCTATCAGGACGGCGAAGGAGGCATCGCCGACGCCCTCGCTCTTGCGGAAGATTTCGC
>CAZLXE010000136.1:0-6673 GCA_964563005.1 uncultured Isosphaeraceae bacterium | reverse complement strand
TACCGACAAAGCAACCGCGGCATAGTTCACGGCGTTGGGTGCCACTGCCTGGAGCCGGGCGGAAGGCAGTGCGGACAACCTTGTACATCCGGCACACCAAATAAATCCCGCGCCTCCGGTGCCATCCGCCCACGGCGGAAAGCCAAGCGGAAGGCAGTGCAAGCGTCCTTATGCATCCGGCACGACCTTCCCCAAACTTTCCCCCAATGGCGGATGGCGTCCAATTCATCAAGAATGCAATTAACCTGCTTAAGATCCCCTACCCCGCCTTCCGCCCCCGCCCCCCCATCATTCCCTCAATCTTCCCCCTTAACTGCTCCCCCGTAAACGGCTTCAAAATATAACCATCCACCCCCGCCTGCACCGCCTTCACCACCTGCCCCTTCTCCGCTTCCGTCGTAATCATAATTATCTTCGCCCCGCCCCCGCCCTGCCGGTACTTCTCCAGAAATTCATACCCCGTCATCACCGGCATGTTCCAGTCCAGCAGTATCAAATCCGGCTTGAACGCCCCCGCCCGGCTGATCGCATCCAAACCATCCACCGCCTCCTCCACCAGATGAATGCCCATATCGTTGAGCACCCGCGTCGTCAGCAACCGCGTCGTCTTCGAGTCGTCAACCACCAATGCCTTGTGCATATATCTCTCTCCTGATCGTCCCCGACCATCGCTGAACAGCTTAACAATAAAACCACACGGCAATCATCCAGGATCACCAGAAAAGAACGCCCTTACTTGGCCGTCTTCCCCTTGATCTCCGGCAGATGCTCCAGAATCTGGTCCGCCAGACCATACTCCAGCATCTCGTCCGCCCCCAGCCACTTGTTCCGCTCGCAGTCTTCCGCGATCGTCTCATATGGCTTCCCCGTCGCTTCCGCATAAATCTGAAACAGAATCTCCCGCAACCGCAGCATCTCCCGCGCTTCAATCTCCAAATCCGTCGCCTGACCCTCCATCACCCCCGACAACAGCGGCTGATGCATCAGATTCCGCGCGTTCGGCAAAACATACCGCTTCCCCTTCGTCCCCACCGTCGCAATCAAAGACCCCATCGAAGCCGCCTGCCCGATGATGTAAGTACAAACATCGCAAGGCACATACTTCAGCGTGTCAATAACCCCCATACCCGCCGTAACCGATCCCCCGGGACTGTTCAAATACAGATGAATGTCCGATTCCGCATCCTCGTTCGCCAGAAACAGAACCTGCGCCACCACCAGATTCGCCACCTCATCGTTGATCCCCCCGCCCAGAAAAATAATCCGGTCATTCAACAGACGAGAAAAAATATCATACGACCGCTCTCCCCGGCCGGTCTTCTCAATAACAATGGGAACAAGCGTTGACATAAATTACGACTTCTTTTCCTGACCGTTTGACTTCGAACCCTTCTCCGGCAACTGGAACACCTCATCCACCAACCCGTATTCTTTCGCCTCCGCCGCCGAGAAAAACTTATCCCGCTCCGCATCCTTCGTCACCACCGCCACATCCTGACCCGTATGGTTGGCGATAATCTCATTCAGCGTCTGCTTCGCCTTGATAATCTGCTCCGCCTGAATCTGAATGTCCGTCGTCTGTCCCGTAACCCCCCCGTACGGCTGATGAATCATCACCTTCGCATGAGGCAGAATGTGCCGCCGACCCGCCGACCCCGAAGCCAGCAAAACCGCCCCCCCCGAATACGCCCGGCCAATGCAGAATGTCGCCACATCCGACGAAATAAACTGCATCGTGTCATAAATCGCCAAAGTATCATCCACCGCCCCCCCCGGACTGTTGATATACAGATTGATCTCCTGACCCTTCTTCTGATCCTCCAGATACAGCATCTGCATCATAATCCGCGCCGCCGATGCCTGATTGATCTCCCCCACCAGAAAAACCACCCGGTTCTCCAGCATCAACTCATCAATCGTCATCTCCCGCGTCCGCTGATAATTCGTCGCCGCCCGAGGTTCCGGCGCCAACAGCCCCCCCGTCGCCAGGGCAGATGCCGAAATAACCGGGTCCGATGATGTTTCTTGGCTGAACATGTGCGAATTCAATCCAGATCGCCTTTCTCAAAACTGTGACAAGCCGCGAATCATACTCCCCAGCCCTACATCGGCAACCTCAACCCCTCTCCCCAATTCAGAAACAAACTTTTTCACTCAAATTCATCCTCCACACCCTTCCGAGGCCGTGGACGAGGTGGCTGCGTATCCCCAGACTCCATCATTCCCCGGTCGCTCGGCAACACCACCACGAAAGTCGATCCCTCCCCCATCGTCGAAAACAACTCAATCCGCCCCCCATGCTCCTTCACCAGCGTCCGCGACACCGAAAGCCCCAAACCCGTCCCCCGCTGCCCCTTCATCGAAGTAAACGCCTTGAATATCTCCTCCCGCCACTCCTCCGGCACCCCCTCCCCGTTATCAGACACCTCCACCCGACCCTCGTGCGTCCCCTCGTCATACCCCGTCCGCACCGTCACCACCCCCCGCTTTTGCTCCACATGCTCCACCGCATTCGTCAACAAATTCATCAACACCTGATGCACCGCATTCCCATCCAGCGGCACCGGCGGCATCCCCTCATCCAACTCCTGAATCAACGCACACCCCTTCCGCTCGCAACTCCACTGCATCAACTCCGCCGCCTCCCTCACCAACCCATTTAAATCCACCAACTCAATATCCAGATGCCGGGGACGCGAATACGCCAGCATATTCAACATCAACCGGAAAATCCGATCCAGATTCCGCCCCAGAATCGGCCATCCCTCCCGCGCCAACTCCAGATTCCCCCGATTCAGAGCCAACTCCACCGCATCCGCCCCCCCCCGCAAACCCTGCAATATATTCTTGATCGAATGGCTCACCGATGCCACCGCCTGCCCCATCGCCGCCAAACGCTCCGTCTCCACCCGCGACCGCACCATCTCCCCCCCCAACAACGCCAACCCCGTGTGCTGCCCGATCGCATTGAGCAACCGCAACTGCGATTCCGAAAAGGTAACATTTGCCATCTGCGAATCAATATAAATCACCCCGAAGGTCCGATTGCTCGCCACAATCGGCACGCAGATCGCCGAACGAATCCCGTAATCCCGCACCGAATCCCCGCTCCGAAACCGCTCATCGCTCATCGCATTCGTAGAAAGCACCCCCTCCCCCTTCCCCAGCGTATGTTGAATAATCGTCCGGCTCACCGGCACATGCCCCTCCTTCAACTGCTTCGGCGTCTCCCGATACCGCACCACCACCGGCTCCAAAGGCCCCTCCGCCCCCTCCCCCAATAAAATAAATCCGCGATCCGGCCGAAATTGCGCAAAAATCAAGTCCATCACCCGCCCCAGCAACTCCCCCCGATCAATCGTCGCCCCCGTCAACGCATGCAGATCGTAAATAATCCGCAGATGATCCAGCGCCGCCTCCACCGGGTCCGGCGAACCCAGAATCGTCGCCGTCCCTTCCCCCGCCCGAACCGTGCTCTCCACCGTCACCTCCAACTGCTCCGGATCAATCAACCTGAGCGCCCCCGCCTGATGCTCCTCCTCATGGCTCACCACAAACAAAAACAGCGTCCCCCCGCACCGAATCTGATCCCCCGGCTTCAACTTCACCCGCTCCTCCACCACCTGCCCGTTCACCTGCGTCCCGTTCCCCGATTCCAGATCCCGAATAAACCAATCCCCCCCATCCGGCGTCAACTCCGCATGCCGACGACTCACCGACCTGTCCGTAATCGGCAACGCCTCCGAAGACCGACCGATCAACTGCGGCTCCCCCTCCGGCAAAGAAAACTTCTTCCCCCGATCCGCACCCTGAAGCACATGCAATATCAACATGATGATCCCGATTCAGTGGCACGGGCGTCTCGCCCGTGGTGATGCCCGGTGCCACTGCCTGGAGCGGAGCGGAAGGCAGTGCGGGCGTCCTTGAGCAACCGGCACATCCTTTCCCGAGCATCAGGTCGTGACTCCGAATTCAGCAATAATTCAGTTGCCTTCGGTCGAATATCCGCCTGGGCGGGGTGAGGGTTCGGGATAAAGAGGGAAAACAGCAACAAACCCAAATTCTCAAACCCCATGCCCCACCTCCACCCTCACCCCTTCTTCCTCAGCACAAAACCGCTCCCCCAACCCCCCCACCAACAACTCAAAAACCTCATCCTCACTCCCCGATGCATCAATCACCATATTCCCCGCCGGATCCCCCGCCGCCAGATCCATATACCCCTGCCGCACCCGCCGATGAAATTCCGCCCCCTTCAATTCCATCCGGTCCAACAGCGGATTCAGCCGCCCCGCCGCCACCTCCTCATCCACATCAAATATCACCGTCAAATGAGGCCAGCACTCCCCCACCGCCACTCTCCCCACGGCCAGAATATCCGCCACCGCCAAACCCCCCGCCGTCCCCTGATACGCCAGCGTAGAACTGATGAACCGATCCGCCAGAACCAATTCCCCCCGCTGCAGCGCCGGCCGAATCGTCTGCTCCACCAACTGCCCCCGGCTCGCCATATATAGCAACATCTCCGTCCGCATCGCCATATCCGTATTCTCCGGATCCAGCAAAACCTCCCGAATCTGCTCCCCAATCGCCGTCCCCCCCGGCTCCCGAACCTCACAAACCACCAGCCCCTCCTCCCGACAAAGCCCCGCAAACCGCGAAAACTGCGTAGATTTACCCGAACCATCCGGCCCATCAAAAACCAAAAACCGACCCGCAAGTTGCATCCAATCGCATTCCATCCCCCCATTGTAGAAAGTAGGGTGGGCACTGCCCACCTTTCTCCTCAATCCCCCAAAAACCAAAATATCACAAGTATTTTCAATAATAACACAAAATCTGCACGATAACATTGACTCAGTTACTATGCAGTCTATAGTTAGCATAGCCCCCATGCCAACCCTACCCCAAAATCTCGCCAACTACCTCCACGACACCCTCGGTATATCCCTCTTCCCCATCCCCTGGCCCGACACCCCTCGGCTACCCCCGTTTCTCAACCACCGCTATCAATTCCTGCAAGCCGAGTTGCTCCACACCCCAATCCTCTTCATGGTCGATGATGATCCCCGGGAAGAATCCCCCGCCTCCATCCGCAAACACCTCACCCGCGTAAAAACCAAATGGCCCCACCTCGTGGCCTATCTACGCAAACAAGTCACCGCTTACAACCGAAATCGCCTGATTCACCACCGCATCCCGTTCGTCATCCCCGGCAACCAACTGTACCTCCCCGAACTCGGCCTTGACCTGCGCGAATATTTCCGAAAACCCCCAATCGAAAAACCAAATTTCAATCCGTCCACTCAGGCCGCCCTCATCTTCGCCCTGCTCCGGGATTCCGATGAACCGCTGATCGCCACCGACCTCGCCCCCTTGCTCAGCTATACCCCCATGACCATGAGCCGCGCCTTCGACGCCCTTGAAGCCGCCGACCTCGCCGCATCCGAATCTCACGGCAGAGAAAGACGCCTGCGCTTCAAGGCCCCCCGGCGCGAAATCTGGGAACGCGCGAAACCATATCTCCGCTCTCCCGTAATCCGCCGCCACTACCTCGACTCCGCTTCCCGAATAATCCCCGGTCTCCACGCCGGCCTGAGCGCCCTCGCCCACGACACCATGATCGCCGAACCCAATAACCTGATCATCGCTCTGACCCGTGAATCCTGGAAATCCCTTCAACCACAGAAAACCATTCACGAGTTGCCCTTGCCCGAGCCGGACGCTAGAGAGATCGAAGTATGGACCTATCCCCCCCGCCCCTACCGCGATGAAACCGCAGTCGATCCCCTCTCTCTCTACCTGTCCCTCCAAAGCGACCCCGATGAACGCATCCAGTTAGCCCTCGATAACCTCATGGAGAACCTGCCGTGGTAAAAGGACTCTCCCGATTTCGTGATTACTTTCGGGACTACGCCGATCGCTACATCCTCATCGGAGGAACCGCCTGCGACCTCCTCTTCACCGAAGCCGGACTCGAATTCCGCGCCACCCGCGACCTCGACATCGTGCTTCTGCTGGAATCCCTGGACTCCGCCTTCGCCAAAGCATTCTGGGAATTCGTCCAAACCGGCGGCTACCAACAACAGGAAATCTCCCGTGATCGCAAAGTACGCTACCGCTTCCAGAAACCCACCCATCCCGATTTCCCCACCATGCTCGAACTGTTCTCCCGGATCCCCGAGGCCCTGACCCTCAAACGCCCCGACCACCTCACCCCCATTCCCCTCGATGACGATGTGTCCAATCTCTCCGCAATCCTCCTCCACGATGAAGACTACCAGTGGATTAACCGCGGCCGGCGCCTCCTCGAAGGCCTGTCCCTCGTTGGCCCCGAACATCTCATCCCCCTCAAAGCCAGCGCCTGGCTCGACCTCCGCGAACGCAAAGCAGCCGGCGAAAACATAGACTCCAAAAACATAAAGAAACACAAAAACGATGTCTTCCGACTCTACCGCATAATCGACCCCGAATTCCGCGTCTCTCTCCCCCCGGCCATCGAATCCAACCTCCGCCGCTTCCTCCAGAAAATCCCCCACGAGCACCCCGATCTCAAAAACCTCAACCTCGGTTCTGCATCACTTGCATCCGTGCTCGAAACCTTGAGGTCGATGTACAAACTCAACAAAGATCAACCCAATCTCTGACCCACACACAAATCCCCCCCCGTCAT
>CAZLXE010000135.1:0-6673 GCA_964563005.1 uncultured Isosphaeraceae bacterium | reverse complement strand
CCTGCATAATCAATAATGCTGCCAATCTCGCTCCGCAGATCTTTCCGGTGTACCACGCGATCCACAAAGCCGCACTTCTGGAGAAATTCCGCCCGCTGGAATCCCTCCGGCAACTTCTGACGAATCGTCTGCTCGATCACCCTCGGCCCCGCAAACCCTACTAAGGCCTTCGGTTCCGCGAGAATAATATCCCCCAGCATGGCAAAACTCGCCGTCACCCCTCCAGTTGTGGGATCGGTCAGCACCGAAATATATAACCCACCGAAATCATCAAACCGGGCCAGCGCCGCACTCGTCTTCGCCATCTGCATCAACGAATACCCGGATTCCATCATCCGCGCGCCCCCGGATGCAGAGACCACGATCAATGGCCGGTCCCCCTCCATCGCTATTTCAATCGCCCTCGCAATCTTCTCTCCCACCACGCTTCCCATCGAACCCCCCAGGAAAAAGAAGTCCATCACCACCAGAATCACCTTTCGCCCCTTGATGAATGCCCGCCCAGTCTGCACCCCGTCATTGTGCCCCGTCTTCTTCCGCGAGGTTGCCAACCGTTCCAGGTACGGTTTCACATCCACAAAATCCAGCGGGTCCATCGGCGTCATATTCGCATTAAACGGCTCGAAAGTACCCGGATCGATTAACTGCCCAATTCGCTGATCCGCATTCACCCGAAAATGATGTTGACACTCGGGACACACCCACAGATTATTCTCTACCGACCGCCGAAACAAAATCGCCGCACAGGAAGGACACCGAATCCAGAGTCCCTCGGGGATGCCCTTTTTGTCCCCCCCGGTTCCTCCTCCCCCTTCCAGCGCAGGAAGGGCCGGAGGGGCCGGAGTCGGCTTCACTGAAGATTGGGTATCCGGGGGAGGCATCACCCAAATGATACTTGACGGAGGCAGGATTCACCATACTTGCTCCAATTCCTCCATAATTTATCATGAATATATGACAACCACGGAATCGTTCTTCATGATGAATCCGGGGATCAGGGAAATCGAAGGGTTGAGGAAAATCCGGTAGTCGGATGATGATGGAGAGTCTTCGCTTATTCAAAGGGTCATCGGATAAAATATATCCGTACCCAGATGCGACCCCGCAAGGAGCCGATATGATCTACGGCACCGAAATGCAGCAATCTGGAATTGTGCTGGATACCCAACAAATTCTCCCCTTCATTCTCGTGATCTCGTTTTTCATATACCGAACGATAGACGGAATGAGAACTCGCCGTTCCGAGAAACACCAACAGAAGCCGTCCCCCGAACACCCCCGAAATTTCGAAACCTTCAATCTTCAACGCCTTCTTGTGCTGCGGTAACTGCAGAGGGCGGCTGGGGGTTGCCAATGGCTGTGGGGGTACCCACCCCGTGTTTATAGACCAAAGTGCCCCCGTGGTGGGCCGTTACCGCCATCCAACCCGCAATCCCCAAGGCAGAAATCACCCCCAGCCAACCCGCAATCGGCCGGGCTTTCTTATGATCGACAAGTCCTCCGGCCACCAGAACCGAGCAGCCAAGGGCGAAATACCAGACTTTCTCCGCCATTTCCTCGTGCTCCTCCAACTCCTCGTGAGCATCGTGGGTGAGGGTAATTCCCTCGTTAATCCCGTGGTGCTCCGCCTGATGGCCCGACCACGCTGTGACTCGGGCAGAGATGGCTAGGAGTATGAAACAGATCAGGGTTATGATCCGCAGCGTCTTGTTTTTCAGTAGCAGGGCGGAGGCGATGGCCAGTGGCACCCCCAATATCGCCAGCACGATGGGCAGATGCCCGAGAATCGAGTGCCTCATCTGCGGATCGTTGAGGGCTTCGAAAATGGATGGTTCAGTCATGGATCCTTGTTCCTTATGAAGAGGAAAGCGAAAGTATATCAGAAATGGAGGAGGATGGTCCGCCCAAATGGCTGAATGCTGATCGCGGAATGCTCATAACTCCCGATACTGATCGATGATCTCTTTGATCCGGGCTGGCCGGGGAATATCCTCCACGGTGATCTCTGCGCTCACCTCTCCTCCCCCGGCTGAACTGTCCAGAGTAATTGAGCCGGTGTTCACAATTCGCTGCCAGATCGTCTGCTTGATCTGGAGATTACGAATGTGCGCATGCAACACCTCGCTCGTATTCTTCGAGAGCAACCCAGTACGGGAAATCGTCCGCTTGTTCGTGATCCGAATCCGCCGCGTGAGATGAGACACATACCACCCCCCCCACCACAATACCCCGAATGACAGCATCGCCAGACCAAGATAGAACCGCCAACCCCCGGGATTGGAATCCACGGCCACATCTCCCGCCCCCCCTGCTTCCGGGGTTGCCACTGCTGCCACTTCCTCACCTCCACCGGTAAAAGACCAGACCATGAATACAATCCCTCCTCCAATCAGTCCCAACATCAACAGAAATAGGAAAGGTCGTGCCCGGAACATCGCTGGCCGAAAAATAAGAATATCCTCTTCCGGCCCGTCACTCGATGGCAAACCCTGACTTTCCGGCGATCGGGCGACAGGCACCCGATTGATATCTCCACAATGTGGGCACGGAACCTTAGTCCCTCCATGCTCAGTGGAGACTTCGAAGGTTTTCTCACAATTGTCACATTCCAGATGAATCATCGACAGGGTCTCCCTGAAAACATTGCACTATTCCCCAGCATCCCCACCGTATATCATGGCCACCTTTGCGGCTTTAGAAAGTCCCGTTTCCGGAGACTTGGGACAAGACAGACCACAGTGTACGCCCAATGATGGCTCAAAGTACGATTTGACGCGGGTGAGATAATCGGAGAGATGATTGATCCTGCAACTGAAAACCCCCTTTTCCCAATAATTAAGTCCCATGATCTATTTTTTCCCCTCTGTATCCTCTGAATCTCTGTGGTAAATCAGATTCTCGAATGGGGGATCTGTTAGCAAGGAAGCGGCATCTGTGAAACTCACTCTCATCATCCTCGGCATCGTCCTCACCGTCATGATCGGCGGAGCATTCCTCGTCGGCCCCAAACTCCAGGGCATGCTCGGTACATCCAGCACCTCCACCAGTGACAAGCTTGAAGGCATCCCCGTTCGCATGGAAACCGCCCGAAAAGCCACCCTCATCGAAACCGTCAAAGCCCCCGGCGAAATCGAGCCACACACCAAAGTGGACATTTCCGCCGAGGTCTCCGCTCGCATCGAGCAACTTCCCTTCGAAGAGGGTGATCGGGTGAAAAAGGGCGATATGATTGTCAAACTCGATGATCGCAATCTCCGGGCTGCTCTCAATTCCGCCCAGGCCCGCAGAGATGGCGAACAGTTCCGCCTCCAGTCCGAGCAGGCGCGGCTCGCCGGACTGATCACCAACCACACCTTCGCCGTTAGGGAACTCGAACGAAAGCAATCCCTCTACGCGTCCGGGGACACCAGCCGGTCGGAGCTCGATGCTGCCGAAGAAAGTGTGGCCAACTACGCCGCCAATGTCGACGCCACCAAATATTCCATCTCCGTCATCGAATCCTCCCTCGCCGGTGCCAAAGCCGATATCGATCGCGCCGCCGACAGTGTGGCCAAGACCGTCATCTCAGCCCCCATCGACGGCGTGATCACCATGCTCAATGCGGAAATCGGCGAAGTCGTCGTGCTCGGCACCATGAACAACGCGGGCACCGTCATCATGACCATCGCCGACCTCTCCCGCATGCTCCTCATCGCCCAGATCTCAGAGCACGATATCGCCGAAGTCAAAGCCGGGCAGGCCGCCACCGTACACACCATTGCCTATGGCGAGGAGGAATGGAAAGGCGTGGTCACCCGGGTCGCTCTCCAGCGATCCGGAGCCGCCGACGGCACGGGATTTTATAAAACCGAAATCGAAATCGACCTCCGCGATAAGGAAATTCTCTCCGGGGCCTCCGCAAATGTAGATATCCATGTTCACGAACACGATGGCGTCATCGTGCCTTATCAGGCGGTGGTGGAACGACTCATCGATGACCTGCCCGTAGAAATCCGCAAGGATAATCCCATCATCGACATGAGAAAGCGGGTGGTCAATGTGGTCTATCGCGTCATCGATGGCAAGGCGATCTGCACCCCTGTCAAACCTGGCCCCAGCGACGACTTCTACCGCCTCATCGTCGCCGGACTTGATCCCGATGACCTCATCATCACCGGCCCCTACAAAGTCCTCGATGGCGAAGGCAGCATCAAACACAACGATGCCGTCCACGATGAACTCGCCACCCTTGAAGATGACGAAGAGGAACCATCAGAAACAGATAACGAAAGCACCGAAACAGAAGTCGCCCAGAAGGAAACCAGTAATCAAAGTGAGTAAATGAGCATTCTCTCTCTTACATTATTAAACTCTGCGCTCCCCTCTGTGCTCTCTGTGTGCTCTGTGGTAAATGAATAACCAGATGATCATCCAAACCAGACAACTCAAGAAAATCTACCGCGTCGGCGTCGAGCGCATCCACGCCCTCGACGGGGTGGACATCGACATCGAACCCAACGAGTTCGTCGCCATCATGGGTTCCTCCGGTTCCGGCAAGAGCACCTTAATGAACATCCTCGGCTGCCTCGATCGCCCCTCTGCGGGCCGGTACATCCTCAATGGGCGCGATACCAGCCGCCTCGGGGCCGGTGCTCTGGCCCATGTCCGCAACGAAGACATCGGTTTCGTGTTTCAGTCGTTCGAACTTCTTCCCCGCCAGTCTGCCCTGAAGAATGTCGAACTTCCCATGATCTACAGCAAAGAGGGCTGGCGATCCCGCAGGCGAAAGGCGAAAGCCGCCCTCGAGCGCGTCGGCCTCGCCGACCGCATCACCCATCGTCCCAACCAAATTTCCGGCGGGCAGAAGCAGCGTGTCGCCATCGCCCGCGCCCTCATCAATCAACCCGCCATCCTCCTTGCCGATGAACCCACCGGAAATCTCGATTCCGTCACCACCCGGGAAATCCTCGCCCTCTTCGATCAACTCCACCACGAAGGACAGACCATCATCATCGTGACCCACGAAGACGATGTCGCCGCCCATTGCAACCGCGTCATCACCCTCTCCGATGGCAAAATGGAATCCGATATCCGCAACGGCCACACCCCCCGTCAATCACGCCACGCCATCCTCACGGAAGTTGAACCGGCCCTGAACCCGGGGGGAGAATCATGCTGAATCCTCTCTTCTACATCCAGTCCATTCTCCTCGCCCTCAGTCAGATATGGGCAAACAAGGGTCGCTCCTTCCTCACCGCCCTCGGCATTATCATCGGCGTCGCCTCCGTCACCGCCGTCATTGCCGCCATGTCCGGCCTGAAAGACAAGGTTCTCACCGAGTTCGAGGCCTTCGGGGCCAGCAAAATGTTCATCCTCCACGAGCGGCCCGGTGGCCGCGGCAACAATGAATATTCCTGGGATCAGGTCCGCATGAAACTCCCGGAACTGGACGCCATCAACGCCCAGTGCCCCTCCATCAAGCAACTCACTCCAGTCACTTTCCTCGGCGGCATGGTCCAGGCGGGCACCATTCAGGAAACCGGAGTCAACGCGACCGCCATCTGGCCCACCTGGCACGACATCGAAAACCGCCACATCATCGTCGGCCGCCCGTTCAACCAGAACGACCTCGACAATTCGCGTCAGGTCTGCCTCATCAACGACAAAGCCATCGACAAACTCCACCTCGATACCGATCCCACCAACACCCACATCCTCTTCAATGGGCGACGCTATCTCGTCGTGGGAGTCGTCGAAAATGCCCAGCAAAACATGTTCGGCAATGTCGGTCCCGATGCCACCGATGTCGAACTGTTCCTGCCCTTTTCCACCGCCACCAAACTTCAGGGGCGGCGCTTCTTCTTCATGATCAACGCCCAGCTCCAATCTCCCGAAGTCGCCGATGAAGCCAAGGCCGAAGTCCGCTTCCTTCTTCGTAAAATGCGCGGTCTCAAGGCGGGAGAGCCGGATACCTTCCGGGCCGAATCCATCGACCAGTTCATCGAGCAGTTCAAAGCCATGGCCGCCGGCATCACCGCCATCGCCGGAGGCATTGTCGCCATCTCCCTCCTCGTTGGCGGGATCGGCATCATGAACATCATGCTCGTTTCCGTCTCCGAACGCACCCGGGAAATCGGCCTCCGCAAAGCCGTCGGAGCCACTCCCGCCGCCATCCTCATGCAGTTCCTCCTCGAAGCCGTCACCCTCTGCCTCCTGGGCGGACTGGCCGGTCTCGCTATCGGCGAGGGTTTCGCCTTCGCCCTCACCATGATCCCCGATGCGGGCCTCGAAAAAGCCGCCATCCCCGGCTGGGCCGTTACCCTCTCCTTCGCCTTCAGCGCCACCGTGGGCATCGTCTTCGGCATGTTTCCCGCCATCAAGGCCTCCCGCCTCGACCCCATCGACGCCCTCCGCCACGAGTAAGGCAATTCCTATATGAAGGCAAGAACCCCCTCTCATCCCCCGGATTAACCCCCGAAAACATCCTTTTTGGTCTCATAACCCGAGTTTTGGCTCTCAAATCGCGCCCTTTTGCTCTCAACCGTCGACCTTTTGCTCCAAAAGCGCGCCCTTTTACTCTCAAACGCCGCCCTTTTGCTCCCAACCGTCGACCTTTTGCTCCAAAAGCGCGCCCTTTTGCTCTCAACCCTCGACCTTTTTCCATAAAACCTCGGCCTTTTGCTCCCCAAGCCCG
>CAZLXE010000134.1:0-6697 GCA_964563005.1 uncultured Isosphaeraceae bacterium | reverse complement strand
CAACTGCACCGTATCGGGGCCGCGGGAAGAGGAGGGAGGGGCGGGCATGGGGCCATAATACTGCGATCTTCAGGGGAAATCACCAATCAAGAACGAGGGATATTCGGTCGATTCTCCTGTTGTACCCATTGTCCCCATGATGTGGACCACGAACAGGGAACTGGATCAGTGACGCAAAAAGGCGACAATCTCGTGCAGGTCATTCTTATCGATGATGATCCCGATCATCTCGATCTGATCGAGTTGGCTCTTATCGGAAAGAGCGATTCGATAGACGATTTCAATGTCGTCACTTTCCTCGATCCCGCCGAGGCCCTGACCCATCTCCCTGCTCAGGGGCCGGCGATCATCATCTGCGATTATTCCATGCCGGGCAGCTCCGGGTTGGACTGGTTGCCGGATTTTCTGCGTCAGAACATCGGCCCGATGATCCTGCTCACCGGTCAGGGGGATGAGCGCATAGCCGCCCAGGCCTTCCGGGCGGGGGCATCTGATTATCTGGTGAAATCGGTGGTGATCGAAAACCCGGAGATTCTTCATCAATCCATCTGGCAGGCCCTGCGTCGCTATTCCCTCAAGCAACGGAACGAGGAGTTATCCCGCCAACTCAAAATCGCCAATGGAGAGTTGGAGCAGCAGAACACGGCTCTGACGGAATTAACGGAAACCGCCCATCGCTTTGTGAATGATGTGGCCCACGAGTTTCGCACTCCGCTGACGGTGATCAAGGAGTTCGCCTCCATCATGGCGGATGGCCTCGGTGGAGAGATCACCGAAAAACAGACCGAGTTTCTCGGCCACATCATCGCTTCCTCGCGCGATCTGGCTCATCTCATCGACGATTTTCTCGACAGCAGTAAATTGAAGGCCCGATCGTTGCGGGTGGATCGCCAGCGCCATTCGGTTACGGATATTCTCGATGCGGTGCGCCCCATGCTCCGGTGTCGGGCGGCATCACGGCGCATTCAGATCACGGAGGACATCGATCCCGAATGTCTGGAAGTCTTCGCGGATGCGGAAAAGGCGGGCCGGGTGCTCATTAATCTCACGGTTAACGCCATTAAATTCGCCCCCCAGGAGAGTGAGATTACTATTTCCGTTCGTCCGCAATCCCCGCAACTCATGGAATTCGCCATCGTCGACCACGGGCCGGGCATGTCACCCGAAGAGGTGGCTGGCATTTTCGAGCGGTTTCAGCAGGTGGGGGATGGCTCGGCCGCCGGGGGCAAGGGATTCGGTCTGGGTTTGAATATTGCCCGGGAACTGATTCGTCTGAATCTGGGTTCCGTCTGGGTGGAGAGTGAACCCGGCGAGGGGAGCACCTTCGCCTTTTCGCTTCCTGTCGCTTCGAGGGAAATCGTGCTCCAGCGCTATTGTGAACTGGTGAGGGAAACCCAGCCCCGGGCCGAAATCGCCATTCTCCAAGCCACTCCCGGTTCTGCCGCCGATCCCCAGGAACTCCGAAAATTTCTCATTGGATGCACATACCCCATGGATGTGGTTTTCGGGCCGGATCCCGATGGCTCCTGCACGCTCATCGGAATCACGGGTCAGTCCGAGAAGTGGATCGAACGCATAGGGAAGGAGTCGCGGCAAAGAATGAAAATCCTTACAGACCAGAGAGATATGACATTTAATCTGCAATTAATGGGCGTCTGGTCAAGCGGTGATTCCTCGGAGTCGATACTTCCTCTGGTGCTGGAACATGCCCAGGAGTTAAAGCGCTGTGCCTGAATCCATTCTCATCGTCGATGACGAACCTTCCATTATTACCGCCCTGACGGTACGGCTGGAAGCGGTGGGCTATACGGTCCATCAGGCCACCAACGGGGCCCAGGGTCTTCAGCAGGCCGAGACCATCCGTCCGGACGCCATTATTCTTGATGTCCGCATGCCGGATATGACCGGCCTGGAAGTCTGTCGTCGCCTGAAAGACAACCCCGAACTTCAATCCATACCGGTGATTTTCCTTTCGGCCAATGCCGATCGCGACACCATCAGCGAATCGTTCGAGGTTCACGGGGTGATGTTCATCGCCAAGCCGTATGAGGCCAAAGACATTATCCGGGCCGTGCAAAGCGTCCTCGATCCGACCCCAATTACCCCGAATCCGTAGAAGGGATCACCCCATGACTGAATCCAATTTGCAGACCATTCTCATTATCGATAACGATGAAGGCGTGGTAAAAGCCATCGCCACCCGGCTCGAACACAATGGGTATCGCTGCATCACCGCCTGTTCGGGGGCTCAGGGGATCAGTGAATTCCTTGACCAAGAAGTTGATCTGGTGATCACCGATCTCAACATGCCCGCCGGGGACGGCATCACCCTGGCCACCCGCATCCGCAAGGCCTGGCCCGTTCCCATCATTATTGTGACCGGATTTGAACGGGAATATCGGGAGGAGTTGAGTCACCTCTCCGATGTGTCGATCATGAAAAAACCGTTCGAAGCCGATGATCTTCTCGATCTGGTGGAAATGGAACTGGTTCTGCACGGCGACCGGGCCGCCGAAAATCGCCGGTATGTAAAAGGAGCAACCTCGTGAACCCGACCCGAATTCTCATTGCCGATGACGACCGCGCCCTGCTGGAAGCCCTGAAAATTCGCTTTCAGGCCGAAGGGTACGAGGTCTTCACCGCTCAGGACGCGTATCAGGCCCTCGAGTATGCGAGAGTGAACAATCCTCAGGTGATTCTTCTCGATGTCAACATGCCTGCGGGCGATGGTTTCAGCGTGCAGGAGCGGTTGAAGAAAATGAACATCGGAGTTGCGGTTCCCGTGATCTACATCACCGGAGAGTCTTCCCGGCGAGTGGATGAAGGGGCGAGCGATCAGGGGGCCTTTGCCGTGGTTCGGAAGCCCTTCGATCATCAGGAACTCCTGGTGATGGTTCGAAAAGCCCTGGATTCGGTCTCCAACTCAACTCAAGCAGACGCCGCATAAGCATGCTGTAACGAAGACATTTATTTAAAAAAAGAAGTGATGAACGCTACCCCCTCCCCCCTCCAAAACACGCGCTGGTTGCTGTGGGCAACCTTGACTATATGTTCCGTGCCCACCCTTCTCATACTGCTGGGAGTGGAGTTTGGCAGCCACTCGGTACCACTCAATCCGAACAATTATCTTGATGTTCCATCGGGCGTTTTGGCCGACGGGATGTTTCATGCACTTACCGGGGCGTTTACTCACACCATCCTCGAATGGTCGGCCTTTTGCATCGCGGCATTTGTGGTTCTTCTCGCCCTGATTCACTACCGCATCAAAGGTGATGCGGCAACTCCCATCATCGCCATTGCCCTGTTCTGCGCCGGGTGCATGGATGCTTTCCACACGCTCGCCGCAACCCGACTGATTGATGCCTGTGCTCCCAATGCAAATTTCATCCCCTTCACCTGGGCGGTCTGCCGCATCTTCAATGCCCTGATAATGATTGCCGGGGTGGGTCTCTATCTCATCTGGGGCAACCGAAAGCACGGAATAAGCGCACGCCTGATCATCGCTATCAGTGTGGGATTCGGCCTGGTGGCCTATGCCATCATTCATTACTCGGCGGAGAGCGACAGTCTGCCTCAGACCATGTTTCCGGGATCACTTATCACCCGGCCATATGATTTTATTCCGCTTCTGCTCTTCACTCTGGTTGCTTTTCCGCTGTATCTCCTCTTTTACCGGCGTCAACGGACTCTCTTTTCTCTGGCTCTGCTGATCAGTCTGATTCCCGATGTGGTGACACAGATGCATATGGCGTTCGGGTCTTCCGCTCTTTTTGATCATCATTTCAACATCGCGCACTTTCTTAAAATCGTGGTGTATGCCGTACCCCTGGCTGGTTTATGTCTGGAATATGTACAAATTCACCGCGATGATATTTCCACGACGAATCAATTAGCCCAGGAAATGCTCACTCGCCAGACTCTGGAACAGTCTCTCATGGAGAGTAATAAGAAATTTCATAACATTATCGAGAACGCTGCGGATGGCATTGTCACCATTGACGAAAAAGGCCTGATCCAATCGTTCAATGCCATTGCGGTGGCCACCTTCGGGTATGCCCCCGATGAGGTCATTGGACGAAATGTCAACATGCTTATGCCTGAGCCGGATCACTCCCAGCATGATGGGTATATCCGCGCGTTCCTCGACACCGGAGTGCCCAGATTTATGGGGAGCCGGCGCGAGGTTCAGGGAAAGCGAAAAGACGGCACCACCTTTCCCATGGATCTTTCCATCAGTGATGTTCACCTTCAGCGGGGTCGCCTGTTCACCGGCATCATTCGCAACAATACCGAGCAAAAGAAAGCCGAGCATCAACTACGGCAACTGGCTTCCAGTGTTACGGCGGCGGGTGAAGCCATTGTGATTACGGATCCAGAGGGAACCATCACATTCATCAACCCCGCCTTCTCCCGGCTCACCGGCTATTCATTCGACGAGGCGATTGGCCAGAATTCCCGCATCATTCATTCAGAAAAACAATCAGCGGAATTCTACAACAAATTGTGGAATACAATTGTCGGGGGAAACACCTGGTCAGGCGAAGTCACGAACAAGAAGAAGGATGGTTCTCTCTACGACGCTCATCTGACCATTGCCCCAATCTTCAATGACCAGGAAATCATTGAAGGTTTTGTTTCCATTCAAAGCGACCTCACCGACATGCGGCAGACGCAAATTCTTCTGGAATACATTAATAACAAGCTCACGGCCAAGAATCAGGAACTGGAACAGTTTACTTACACCGCCTCCCATGATCTTAAATCACCTCTCGTCACCATGCTCGGATTCATCGGCCATCTGAAGCGCGATGCGGAGCAGGGTCGCACCGACCGGCTGGACAAATTTGCGACTCGGATCGAGCAGGCGGGCCACCGCATGAAACAGAATGTCGATGATCTGCTCGAATTGAGCCGCATCGGACGCATCACCAATGAAATACTCGAAATTGATATTGCCGGGCTGGTGAAGGATCTGGTGGATGAATACCGGGATTCAATCGAATCGGCCGGAGTGACTGTGGTCATTCAGGATGACATGCCTCCCATTCGTGGTGATAGAAAAAAAATCCACCAGGTGATGGACAATCTTCTCACGAATGCTCTGAAATACGGCTGCACGAACGAATCTCCGACCATTGAGATCGGGGCTGAGGTGGACCAGAATACGGTTCGTATTTTCGTCCGCGACAACGGTCCCGGGATCGCCGAAGAATTTCACCAAAAAATCTTCGGCCTGTTCCAACGACTGGAAAAACGCGATGACAGCACCGGGGTCGGGCTGGCCCTGGTGGCCCGGGCGGTCGAGGTCCACGGGGGGCGTTGCGGGGTGGAATCCGCCCCGGGCAAGGGGGCAACCTTCTGGATTACCCTGCCCATTCGTCCGATAGATACACCAGAGAACAGCACCTCGATCCCTGAATTATCCCCTCCCAAGAAAGTCGCCGCATGAATCACCAGCCCCTCCATTTTCTCCTCGCCGAAGACGATGACGCCCAGGCGGAACTCGTGGCCCTCGCTTTTGAGGATAATCGTATCGCGAACCATCTGGACCGGGTCTGTGATGGCGTTGAAGCACTGGCCTATCTTCGCCGGGAGCCGCCCTTCGCCGACGCTCCCCGCCCGGACATTCTCCTGCTCGACTTGAATATGCCGAAAAAAGGTGGCCTGGAAGTGTTGAGTGAGATCAAAGAGGATGCGGATCTCTGCACTATTCCCGTGGTCATTCTCACGACTTCCACGGCGGAATCAGACAAGGCCCGGGCTTATCGTCATCATGCCAACAGTTTCATCACGAAACCCGTTGATTTTGATCAATTCCATACGATGATCAAGGATCTGAATTGCTATTGGACGGCGTGGAATCAGCGACTGGAGTCGCCCGCCCGGGCCGCGTGATGATCTGTCTCCGTGCTTGAAACCAGGATGTTGAAGGCCACTTATGATTCGAGTTCTCTGTATCGATGATGAGCCGGACCACGCCGAGTTGCTGAAACTGACGCTCGAGTCGGTGCCCCGGCAAACTGTGGAGTTTCATGCCCTCGAAGATTCCGGGGAGGTCATACCCTTCCTCAAGACGCACCCCATCGATCTTATTTTTCTGGATTATTGTCTGGGAGCGAAAACCGGGGTGGAAGTGTTGATCGACCTCCGCCGCCGGGGTGTCGATCTCCCCGTCATCATGCTGACTTCACAGGGGGATGAGTATATCGCAGTTGAAGTTACGCGGGCGGGAGCGGATGGGTATCTCGTTAAGTCTGATCTCAGCCCCGAAATACTGTCCGATGCCATTTGGCAGGCCCGCGAACAAACCCACCGCCGCCAGGAGGAGCAAGAACTTCGCTCCCGTGTCGATCGGCTCGAATCCCTTTCCATTGCCCTTGCAGAATCAAATACAGAACTCGCCGTCGGCTCACGGACTGATTCGCTGACCCAGATTCTCTGTCGGGGGGCCTGGGAAGAGGCCGCCACTCTTGAACACGACCGCTTTCTCCGCTTCCGTCGCCCCTATGCCATTGCGATGATTGACATCGATCACTTCAAGAAATTCAACGATGCGGCGGGGCACCAGGCCGGAGACAAATGCCTGCATACCGTGGCTCAGGCCATCCAAGGTACATGCAGAACCATTGATATCCTGGGGCGGTACGGGGGCGAAGAATTTGTCATTCTTATGCCCGAAACCGATCTCGAGGGAGCC
>CAZLXE010000133.1:0-6773 GCA_964563005.1 uncultured Isosphaeraceae bacterium | reverse complement strand
TTTCGGCCTGCACCGATGTGCATCAAGCCGGATTCCATTTCTCCCATCTCTGGGAATACTCCATCACCGCACAGTGGTTATTGTTTGAATAAAAGGGCTCAATCATGATCATTCACCCCACTGTCCTCACCCTCACCCTCATCATCTCCGGCTGCGCTACCACGACGAGCCATCCCCAAGTCACTAGATCCAATACCCCCCCCGCTACCGCGGATACTGGGGAAGCCGGGGCGTCCGTGGATTCCGGGGGAACCACCACCCAGCCCGCACCTCAATCGCAGCGCCGTCGCCCCACCTTTGCCGATCGCAAAGCCCGTTTCGCTGAACATACAAAAACCCTCCTCGAAAAATTTGACCTCTCCAATCCCCGCATCGATATCGCCGAACTCTTCTCCCCCGGCGTCGATATCGACGGCATCCCCGCCCTCACCAATCCCGAAAAATGGAACATCGGCGAGGCCAGTTATCCCTCTGATGATGGTCGAGTTGTCGTGGTGAATATCAACGATCACGCCGTCGCCTATCCCCTTGGCATTCTTGGCGATCACGAAGTGGTCAACGATGTTGTGGGCGGTGTCCCCCTCGCCGTCACCTACTGTCCCCTCTGCGATTCCGTCTCCGTATTCGACCGCCGCCTGAAAACCCCAGACGGAATAACCATCACTCCAGAGTTTGGGGTCTCCGGCATGCTCTGCCGCAGCAATCTTCTCATGTACGATCGCATCACCATGGGCCTCTGGTCTCAGGCCGACATGGGAGCCCTCACCGGTCCCTTCTCCGGCCAACGCCTCTCCTTCCTCCCCACCCGCGTCATCCAATACTCCGAGTTCAAAAAACAATTCCCCGATGGACAAGTGCTCAGCACCCTCACTGGTTACGACCGTGAGTACCCCGAACACGATGAAGGCCTCCAGCAATATTTCGCCTCCAGTCAACTCTACATGCCCGTCGAGCACGGGCAGACCCTACTCCCCAAAACCCTCGGGATGGGCATTCTCTCTGTAAATCCTCAGAACCCGAAAGAAGCATACTCCGCCTTCGTATCTGCCGAATACGCACACCAAAGGCCGATCACCATTAGTACGCCCCAGGGAAGAGTCACCCTCACCGCCACTGATGCCGGCATGGAACTCCTCAACGCTCCTCCCGGTGTCGAGGCCATGCAGTGCTTCTACTTCGCCTGGTCTGCCTTTCATCCCGAAACCCGCATCTACGGCGACCGAACGACCATCCCCCTGCTCGACGGCAAAGAAAAATCAATAGTCGTCGTGGGCTATTCCACCTCCTACGCCTGGCCCGACATGCTTCAGGACATGCTCGATGAACATGCCGGTGGCCAACGAACCTACCACATCCTCAACGCCGTAGTCGGCGGCTCCCCTATCGAGCGTTGGATCGGCGATCCCGGCACCCGAAACTACGATCCCACCATGGGCACCATGATCCGAGATTACTTCGGCCCCGATGCTCATCTCCGAGAAAACGCCCCCGAGCCCACTATTGCCATCTGCCAGCAGTCCCTCCAGTTCACCCGCTCAAAGCGCGGCCCCATAACGAGCGCCAACGACGAAGAAGGCCTCCGCATCGGCCGCAACGCCATCCTCAAGCACGGACGGATGCTCCACGATCTCGGACTCGATCGCGTTTACATCGCCATGCACATCTACAAAAAACCTGTCGAGCCAGAGGTCGGTAACGAGCGCATCGCCCTCCGCGAAGCCCTGAATGAAGGCCACGCATGGCTCTACCCCGGCCCCGATGTCTGGGCCATCACTCGCGACCGCTACCCCGAATGCTTCGAAGAAGACGGCCTCCACCCCAACGAGACCGGCATGAAAATCATGGCCGAATACTGGTACCGAACCCTCGCCGGCCCCGAAGCCCGCCCGGAAATCATCGACCACCTCTACAGCCGATCGTACGACATAAACCCCATGATGCGCGCCTACATCCAAAAACGCCGCCGGATATCCACGCAAGACTGATAGTGCCGCACCCACTTCACCCCATAAAAAATGCCGACCCCGAAGGGTCGGCAACTTTCTAAACTCCACAATTGTCTTCATATCCGCAATCAGGCAGCGCGGCTGACCGTGCGGCGGGTGCTTGTCCTCTTCCGCGAAGATGCGGAAACCCGACGAGCGCTGCTGGTCTTACTTTTGCGATTCGTCGACCGGGCCTTGGCCTTGGTCGTAGTGCGCTTGCGACTGACCGTTGACTTCTTGGAGGGGCTGCGGCGAGTTGATCGCTTCGCACTTGGACGCTTGCGGGCGCTCGTGGTGCTTTTGCGTTTGGGGCTGCTCTTGCGGCTCTTGCTCTTGGTCGAGCTGGTGAACTGCTTGGCGAAGAACTTACGGCAGAAGTTCATGAACTCAACCTGACTTCCGGTCGCCTTGCTCATTTTCTCAGGATTCACCATACCGGAAACGATGCACCACTCCACAAAGCACTGCCAGTTGTTGAATTGCACTTCCTTGGTCACGCCCGCGGAGGCACGCTTCCAATTGACGGGCCAATAGACCCATTGTCCGTTGAATTTCTGACGATTGACCACACCGGCTTTAAACAGTGAAGCCCAGACTGTTTTCGGGGTTTTGCTGGTTCGCTTGGCGATGCTGTTGACCGCACTTACGAAGGAGACGCCGCGTTTGACGGCAGAATTAAACGATGTTGCATACGGTGACTTGAAATTGCTTGGCATACTCTTGTTCTCACATACAAGTACTTGTCGTTCGAACCGGTATTCCCAAACACCAGGAAAAGGCGCGAACGCTCGGACACTTCCCAGGTGACCATCACTCGGGAACGAGTCGCAAACATCGTCCTATTCTTCACTTGGGATCAATCGAACTGACAAAATTGTGCATAATTCTGCCCCTCGCCCTCAAGTGCGCAGCGACATCAACCGGATGCGATGTTATGGGGCATCATTGGATAATCATGCTTCAGCGCGGTACTTATGGTTTGGAACTGCCTGAACTCGGCTCGGTGGTGGGAGGAACTGGCAAAACCGCGGGGATCTTGGTCGGCGGCTCAAGAGCGGGAGGCAAAGCGTCGGTGGCTTTTGTAAATGAATAATCGTGGGATCGCTTTCGTAATACTCGCGCCTGAATGATTTTGTCCGTATCCTGCTTCACCCGGCGGGCTACATCCAGCCCCTCCAGAATGCGGCCAAAGACGGTGTGCTTGCCGTTTAACCACTGGGTGGGCTTATGGTTAAAGAAGAATTGGGAACCGCCGCTGTTGGGGGTGGATTTATTGGCCATGGAAACGCTGCCGGCAAAGTGCTTTCGATACGGCTCGGTGAGGTGCTCATCGGGAATCCGGTAGCCGGCATCATCTCCGGTGGCATTGCTGCTTTCGCGGCTGCGGGGATCGCCGACCTGAGACATGAAATCTGAGACGATCCTGTGGAAAGGCATCTCATCGTAAAATCCTGCTTCGACCAGGGTTATGAAGTTTGCTACGGTGTTGGGCGCTTCGTTTTCAAATAATTCAACGACGATACGACCTTTCGAGGTCAGGAATTCTATTCTTGGTAAGTCGTTGTCGGCTGCTTCTTTACGGCGTAAATCCTGTTCAAGTTCCCATAAATCCTTCAATTTTGTATTTGCCTGGAGAGCGGTCTCCACGCGGTTTTTCAGACTGGGATCAGAAGATGTTGACTCTTCGGAAAGTTCTGTAATCACAGTAATTGCGTCATTGAAGCGATTTTCCGACTGGTAGCATCCGGCAAGCATGAGTGCGGTAAGTGCATCAGAGGATCGATCCCACTTTGCTCTTTCCAGCATGGTGATGGCTTCGTCGTATCGGGATTGGGCTTGGAGTCGGCGAGCCCATTGGAGGACTATAAATGTATTATCAGGAACAAGTTGTAATAATTTCTCCATCAAGGCGTCCGCGGAATCGGTTTCCTGCAACCAGGTGGCGATGGTCATGGAGGCGGCGAGGGGTCGAGGATCCCGGGGGTGATTCAGAGCGTAGGCATCGAGGCGTTCGCGGAGTTGCTGGATGATGGGGCGGTCGATATCGGCAATGCCTCGTTTATTAGCGAGGGACTTGGAGAGGAGATTAAAGGTATCTCGGAGATCCGTAAATGCATCATCTGCAGAGGTTTCTGATGATTGTTCAGGGGCTGCAGATTGGCCGTAACTCTGATTTATGCAGAGGCATATGGAGAGCACTAGCACGAGAAACAGGGGAATTTTGAGGGAGTTTTGCATCATTTTACATGCCTTGAATTCATGATTGAGGGGGAATGGGGCAGCATATCACTGATGGGGAGTGATGTCTAAGCCATATCTATCGGCGTTTCCCATTGAGTTCTTGGTGATATAACTACCTTACAGCAAGGTATTTCCAAGTTTATTCAATGGATGGGATAGGTGCATTTGGTTTTTTCAGTTTCCCAGATGGAAATTTTTTCGAGTGTGCCGCCGGCCTGCTTGATGGGGTTTTGGAGGAGGTCGAAGCAGATTCGGGTGAGATTTTCTACTGAGGGATTGAGGTCATAAAATAAGTCGTGGTCGAGGTTTAGGTGGGTATGATCGAAGCGTTGGATGATGATTTCATGGACGATTTTTTCGAGGGTTTGGAGGGTGAAATCGGAAGAATCGGCGGGGATGGAGACGGCGGGCTGGATTTTGTAGTTATGGCCGTGGCCGTGTAAGTTGTTGCATTTCCCGAAGATACGGCGGTTTTCTTCGGTGGAGAATTGGGGGCAATGGAGGCGATGGGCGGCCGCGAACTCGAATTGCTGCTCGAGGAGGACGCGATGGGGCGTGTCGGTGTGCATGGTAAGTCCATAGTAGGGCGTGAGTTGCCACTTGAGGGAGACGATTTTGATGGTGATTTGATTCTGAATGGCTGAGAGGAGTATGGCCAGAACTTCAGTGGGGGCAAGAGGTTGCGCTGTATTGTGCGTGGGGTGATAGGCGGGGGTGAGGATGGGAAGGGCGACCTTGCGGGTGGCTTCGTCCAGGGAATGGATGTTGATGACATAACCCGTTGTGGGATCTACAGTTCCGATGCAGGTGAGGATGAGTTCGGTGAAGGGGGCAATGCCGTGGGTGGAGGGCCATGCGGCGTAAGTGTTGTGGCGGGGCTCCTCCGAATGTGTCATAAGTCCCTCGGGAGTGCTCTGTTTTGGGGGTTGGTTCATGGAGAGGCGAATATGCCTTTGGAGGAGGCAGGAGAAGGGGGTAGGGGGTGGTAAAGCGTTCTTTGGCATAGGGTTGTGTGGTTTTGGATCAGACGGCGAGGCGCATAAGTGGGTTTTTGCTAGAGAGAGAAAATGAGGGATTTGAGGTAAAAGTGAGGAAGTAAAAGGTAAAAGTGGTGGTTGCGGGTGGAAATTGGGGGTAGTTTTTTCCGTGGCACCTCAGTCAACGGCAGATATCTCAAGTGCTACATGCGTGTGGAGAAGACATAGTTTGAGTTTCAATCCTGGGGGGATGATACTTGGACGGAATCTGATTGCAGAGTGGAGAGGGGAATTGGAGGGGGGACCGAAAATAATTTAATTTCTAGTTGGCAAAGGGGTGAATTTGTGATATATTGATAAGTGAAGGGGATGAGAACTGAGAGGCAATCCATTCACAAGGTTGCGGAGATCAATGATGATGAAACAGATTCGATTGATAAAGTTAGTGTGGAGCATACTCGCGGTGGCGGTGTTGCTTTCGGGAGGCGAGGCGCGGGGTTCGCAAATTGAGTTCACCTTCGGAGGGGAGTTTATTGACGCGATCGGGACACCTCCTCCTCCGTGGGAGGGGAGGGGGATCGGAACAGAGTTTCTGGTGAGTTATTTTTTTGACGATCAGACACCGGATCTCGATATCAATACCTTTTTCGCCCAGTATGCGATTCAGTCGCTTTCGATTTCTCTGAATGGGGCATCTCAATCCACAACCACGGCGGAGATATTTCTCAACCTGTCTGATCCGATTTCGCAGCGATATAAAGTCCGATTCGGAAGTATTGAGGAAGGATTTGTAGGTGTTCTCCGGTTAACCGCACCTTTCGCCCCACTGAGTTCAGACGCCATTCCCACTGATCTGAACCTGGATGAATGGTTCCATCGGACTCTGGAGTTGGGAGCGACAGATGGGACGAACGAAGCGGGGTATTTCGGGTTGATCACGACTTTTTCCAGCCGGGTGGTTCCGGTTCCTGGTATTTTTCTCCCTGCAGGATTGTTGGGGATTCTCTTTCTTCACGGACGAAGACGAACCGCAGGTTGAAGGGAGAGGAAGTATGGTTGGTGGGGATTGCACCGTGGGGAATGATCGAAATTGTCTGCCGTGTTCTATGGTTGTTGCCGTGGTGGGTATCGCTGCGCTCGACCCACCCTACGCCGATCACCCCGGAATCCTCACTCCTCCTTCGTCGGATCTTCGACACAGCCCTCTCCTCCGCCAGAGGAAGACCTTCGGCCTGGAAGGGAGAGGAGTCACTGGGTACCCGCCTGCGCGGGTATGACGGGGATCAGGAATCGGCTTCGCTGAATTTTGATTTTATGAGGTCGGTGAGGGATGAGATGGCTTTTTGGGCATCGGCGCCCTGGGCGGTGATTTCTAAGGCGGTGCCTTCGGTGGCGGCGAGCATCATGAGTTGCATGATGGACTTGCCGTCGACGACTTCATCCTGATCGCAACGGCGGACCTTGACCTCGGCTTCATATTCGGACGCGATCTCGACGAACATCATGGCGGGCCGGGCGTGAAGCCCGAGCCGGTTGACGATGGTGGTTTTGACGGAGACGGGTTCGGACA
>CAZLXE010000132.1:0-6875 GCA_964563005.1 uncultured Isosphaeraceae bacterium | reverse complement strand
TGTTTCCGGGGGCTCGCTGTTTCCGGGGGTTCGCTTGTCTCCGGGTTCTTTCTCCCGTACCGTGGGGGCATGATTCAGTTGGGTGTGAATATCGACCATGTAGCCACCATCCGGCAGGCCCGGCGGACTTACGAGCCGGACCCGGTGGGGGCGGCGGTCGAGGCGCAGTTGGGCGGGGCGGATGGCATCACGGTGCATCTACGGGAGGATCGGCGACATATTCAAGATCATGACATCCGGCGACTGCTCGATACGGTGCAGATTCAGTTGAATCTGGAAATGGCGGCGACGGAGGAGATGATTGGCTTGGCGTGCGGTCTCGACCCGGCTCCGCATATGGTGATGCTGGTTCCTGAGGGGCGGGAGGAAGTAACGACGGAGGGTGGGCTGGATGTGCTGGGCCAGAAGCATCGCCTGCGGGATTGTGTGTCGCGGCTACGGAATGCGGGGCTGAGAGTTTCGGCGTTTATCGATGCCGAACCCGCTCAGATCGAGGCGGCAGCGGGGTGTGGATTTTCGGTGTGCGAGATTCATACCGGCCCCTGGGCACACGCGGTGTATGAGCAAGGTCGAAATATACACAACCCGGCGGCTCGGGCGGAATTGGTTCGAGTGGCGAAGGCCGGGGAGCAAATCCGGGGATGCGGCATGCGATTCAACGCCGGCCATGCCCTGAACTATGCCAATGTCCAACCCATTGCCGCCCTGCCCGGAGTGCGGGAACTTCACATCGGGCATTCCATCGTAAGCCGGGCCGTGTTTGATGGGCTGCGTCCGGCGGTGGCCGAGATGAAACGGCTCATGCGGGAAGCAGCGGCGATCCCCGATCAGTTTCTCCCCGATGAAGATGAGTTGCACGAGCGAGGATGAAAAATATTCCCTACAAAATAGCCGTCCTCTGTTACCTCTACGATACCAATGATCGCCTGCTCCTTCTTCATCGCAAGAAAGATCCGAATAAGGGGATGTATTCGCCCATCGGAGGAAAACTTGAGGTGGGGGAGGGAGAGGGGCCGCACGAGTGCGCCCGCCGGGAAACGAACGAAGAGACGGGCATCGATCTCGATCCTGAGGTCATCCGGCTCTGTGGAGTTATTTCAGAAAAGGCGTATGAGGGGCAGACCCACTGGCTGATCTTTCTCTACGAAATCACCCGTCCCATTCAGCCGGAAGAGATCGTGCAGATGGAGATGGACGAGGGGCATCTTGAATGGGTGGCGGTGGATGAAGTTCACGACATCGGCATTCCCCACACCGACCGCGAAATCCTCTGGCCCCTGATCCAGAAACACCGGGGCGGATTCTTTCAGGTGCATATCGACTGCTCACAGGAACCCATCGACTGGACCGTCCACGAAGCGTGGACCCCTCCCCGTATCCCCGGGTACCCCTGATTTCAAGATAGCCCAACGGTTGAGGCGATGCTCCGGATCAACTCCCACGCCTGTTCATCCGTCCGCCCCTCCGCAATCAGTCTCACAATCGGTTCGGTATTGCTGGCCCGAAGATGTACCCAACTTCCGGCTTCGGCAAAATCGATCCGCAGGCCGTCCGCATCATTCAATCGTTCACCGGCATACTCCTGCCTCAATTGCTCCAGCATGGGTTCAATCCGATCCCGCCCGCCCACCGCAGAGAGATCATACTTGCACTTCACCATCGCATAGCGGGGCAGTGAATCCGCCATTTCGCTTAAGGGTCGCTTCTCCGACGCCATTGCACTGAGCACCAGAGCCATCGAGGAAAGCGAATCCCGCACCCAGCAAACCGGGGGAAAGATCACCCCACCGTTGCCTTCGCCCCCGATCACCGCCCCCTGCTCCTTCATCGCCCCGGCTACATGGGCCTCCCCAACCGCCGTGCGGAGAATGCGGGAATTTGGAAATGAGGCCGCGATGTCATCAATCATGCGGCTGGTGGAAAGATTCGCCGCCCCCATGCCTCCACCCCTCATTTCAAACACCCGTTTCGTGGCCAGAGCCAGCGTGTATTCCTCCCCGATATACCGACCCGTTTCATCCACAATCGCCAGCCGATCCGCATCCGGATCCTGGGCAAATCCCACCGCCGCCCCGTGTTGCCGGGTTTTTTCCGCCAGGTCGGTCAGATTTTCTGCAATCGGCTCCGGCGTATGGGCGAAGCGACCGTGGGGCTCTCCGTTGAGATGAATCACTTCGCAGCCCAGTTCCTCGAGCAAGAATCTTCCCGCCACGCACCCCGCCCCATTCACGGAATCGAGCACTACGCGAAAACCCTCCGCCCGGATCGGCTCGGGATCGATATGGCTCAGCACCTTGCCCACATGCGTCACATGCCCGGTTTCATCATCAGTCTGAAAACCCAGACCGGCGACATCCGCATAGGCAATATCTCGCTCTTTGAACCGCCTGATGATTTCCTCCGCCTCCCCGGCCGGAGGAGCCACCCCATCCGCATTCAGGCATTTCAAGCCGTTCCACTGAATCGGATTATGCGAAGCGGTCACCATCATGCCCCCATCCGCCTGATGCTCCTTCATCATCACCGCCACCGTGGGAGTGGTGACAATCCCCAGCCGCACCACCCGGCATCCCACCGATACCAATCCCGCTCCCGCCGCATCTGCCAGCATGCTCCCCGAAGGGCGGCTGTCCCGGCCCAGGCAAAGCACGGGCGTTTCAATCCCGGTCGAGGCCCGTAGGAATGACCCGAATGCGGCGGCGAACTCCGCCACGACTGATGGCGTCATGGTTCTGCCCACAATTCCCCGCGCTCCAGAAACAGTCAACATCAGCGGCGCTTCGGTGAGAACAGTCATCATGCCTCCCATCATACCATGCTCTCGTTCCTTCCCGTTATAGTGCCTCCCATGTTCGAGCTTTCAGTCGATCGCGAGTTCTGCGCCGCTCACGCCATCATGCTCATTGGCCGCCGCGAACCCGTCCACGGGCACAATTGGCGAGTCCGGGTCACCCTCAACGGGCCGGTGCTGAATGCAGATGGCATTCTCTGCGATTTCCATATGCTCGAGAAGCGGGTGGATGAGATTCTCCGGCCATTTCACAATAACGACCTGAATGAAATTCCCCCCTTCGACGAACTCAATCCGACCACCGAGCACATCGCAAAATATATTGCCGAGCAAACGGTGATGAATCTCCCCGCCACCATCAGCGGGGTCCGGGTGACGGTGACGGAAGCCCCGGGGTGTCGGGCGGGGTATTCGATCGAAATCTGATCGAACCTATTCCCGCACCCGTTTTTCCAACCGCATCCTTTCCCGCTCCGGCAATTGTTTCAGAGGATCGAGTTCAAAGTTTAAACTGTGCTGAAGCGCACTTTTGTACGCCTCCTTCGCCTCCTCAATCCGATTATCCTTCCAATACAAATCCCCCAGCCGCACCCACACCTGAATCCCCTGCGGATCAAGACGAGCCAGTTCGCGGGCCAGATCAATCGCCCGATCCAAATCCTCCACCTGATCCCATTCAAATCCCCGCTGTTCGTACAAACGGGATCGCAGAGCGAGGGAAGATGGGTCGGCGGACGATTGCTCGGCGAGTTCAATGGCCTTCTCAAGGGCTCTTTTTCGGCTCCCTTCAGGTTCGAGCATCATGCTCATGGCCAGTTCCCGGGCGGCAAGAACCAGAGGATTTACCTCAATCGGCCACCGCTCAAACGCCTGTTCCAGCACCCCGGCGGCCTCGGTGCGCCGCTCCGCTTCTTGATGAGCATCCTGAAACGCAGCCCCCTCCTGATTCAGAATCCCGGCCGCTGCCGCCATGTCCTGTTCCTGCTTCCACGCGGGCAGGGCCCCCCGCATCATGATCCAACCCGCCGTACCAACCGAAATCAGCGGGAAGATCAGCCCCGCTCCCCGTCTCGCTCCTCCCTCATTGTCAGCACGACGCCCCCCTCCGATCGCCCCCACCACGCAAAACGCCCACACCACCGCGCCCGGCTGATGAAAGGTCATCTCGATCTGACTATGCACCAAAAATGCCGCCAGTGCGCACCCCAAAACAGTCATCCCCTGCTGATTGCCCGCCGACTCCAGAATGCGGCACAGCACGCCCCCCACCAGAATAAATCCCCCCAGACCCACCAGCCGAATCAAAACATCCTGCTCGCTCAAAACATGCCATTCCGTTGCCATCGCCAACCCCAGACCCACGATCCCGATCAACACCGGAGCAACCCAGCGCCCTATCCCCGCATCCTTCATTAAATCACGCTCTTCCAACTCACTCCGCTCGTCCCGCCTCCCGCTCCGCCACGCCAGCAGCACCACCAGCCCCACCCACGCCAGTCCCATCACGCCCAAAGAGCACATCCAATCCACAAACATGCTGTGCGCACTCACTACCTCCTCCGGATTCCGGGGAACGCGATGCAGCATATACGCCTGTTGATACCCATCCGGCCCCACCCCCAGCCCGGGATGATCAAAAAATATCCCCTTCGATGAAACCAAATAATGCCAGCGAAAAAGCAGACTCTTATCCCCCAGAAACCCCTCCGGCAACAACCCCCGGACGATCACGCCAAACATGGCCGCAAACATCAGTCCCGGCGCCGCCAATCGAACCCACGATGAACTATATTTTTTCCCCTGAAGAAGAATAAAAAGGGCAATCCCCGCCCCCGCCGCCAGCATCGCCCCTTTCGACCCTGTCAACCCCAGCCCCGCCCCCGCGGCCAGCCCCAGCAACCCCGCCAGTCCTGCATACCCACTCGGCCGCTTCCGACGCACCGACTCCCACGCCAACCCCACCAACGCCACCAGCGAAAACGCCATCACCGACCCGAACACATTCGCCGTATCAAACCAGCCCAGCGGCTGCGGCTGCCTCAATCGCCGCTCGTAAATGCTCGCCGCCGGGGAATCCTCCCCCCATCCCTTCTGAGCAAAAAACTCCTCTCGCATGTCCTCAAACCCTTTCACCGTCGCCTCATGCTCCACCGTCATCTGCATCACTCCCCGGCAAAGAAGAGGCACGCACATCGCGAGAAGTACCCCCATCACCACGGGCCGCATCCGCGCATCCCGCACCAGATGAGCCACCGCTACGCACGCCATCGCTCCCGCCGCCCAGGTCGATCCCCGCCACAGATCGCCCCCATCACTCCAGCCGTGATAGAGCACCACCGGAAGCGGCAGCAACGCCAGAATCAACAACTTCCCCTCCAGCCCCCGCTTGGTCAGCCATTCCCCAACCAGCACCATCGCACATCCCAACCACAGCATCGCATCCAACAGTAAACTCCCCGCCGGCCCCAGCCCCGCCAGCCGCGTAGGATCAAACGCCGGATCCACATCAAACCACACCTGCGGCGGGAAACTCGTGGCGCACCGCATCACCGCCACGGTCAGCACCGTCAGCAGCCCGCCCCAGCGTAATCCTTCGCCGATTCTGGTGGACATGGAGAATGATTCTACGAGGGGAAGGGGACGATGAGTTCGATTCATTTCAATATCGTCATTTCGGCCCCTGGGAAAGCGGAATCAGATTTCATTTGATTTTGGGGGCGAGTATAAAGCGGGGAGAAAGATTCGGTATGATGATTCCTTAACCCCCACTCCCTGATTCAGAGAACCAGATCATGGATGATCGCCTCACCGCCCTTCGCGCCACCCTGAAAAAGCACCACCAGTCCCACCTTCTCTCATTCTGGGATGAGTTGTCCCTTACGCAGCAGGATCAACTCCTCACCGATCTCGAATCCATCAACTTCGACCAGATCGACGCCCTGATCTCCTCCCATGTCCGCCGCAGGCCCGATGTCACGCTCCCTGCTGATCTCGCTCCCGCTCCGTATTACCCCCTTTCTTCCACCGCAGAATGGGCCACCGAAACCTTCCGCCAGCTCGGCGAACAACTCATCCACGAGGGCAAGGTCGCGGCCTTCACCGTCGCCGGGGGGCAGGGCACCCGACTGGGCTGGAACGGCCCCAAGGGAACCTTTCCCGCCGGGGTGGTCTCCGGCAAGCCCCTCTTCCGCCTCTTTGCCGAGCAGATCCTCGCCACCGAACGGAAATACGGCGTCACCATCCCCTGGTACATCATGACCAGCCCCCTCAACGACGCCGACACCCGCTCCTTCTTCCTCGACAACAACTGTTTCGGCCTGCCTCGCACCAATATCTTCGCCTTTCCCCAGGGCATGATGCCCTCGATCGATCCGACCTCCGGCAAAATCCTCCTCGCCGAAAAACACATGCTCGCCCTCAATCCCGATGGCCACGGCGGCTCCCTCCGCGCCCTGGCTGAAAGCGGCGCCCTCGAAGACATGACCCGCCGGGGCATCGAGCACATCTCTTATTTTCAGATCGACAACCCCCTCGTCCGGGCCATCGATCCCCTCTTCCTCGGCCTGCACGCCTCTGCCGACGATTCCTCCGCCGAAATCTCCTCGAAGATGGTGGCCAAAGCAAACGCGGCAGAAAGAGTGGGGGTGTTCTGCCAGAGTGAAGGAAAGACCATGGTGGTTGAATATTCCGACCTCCCCGATGAACGCGCTCAGGAAACCAACGAGGATGGTTCTTTGAAATTCAACGCCGGGTCGATTGCCGTTCACATTCTCGGGGTCTCGTTCGTGGAGAAGATCGCCGCCGGGGAAGCGGGTTTTCAACTGCCCTTCCACCGGGCGGATAAGAAGGTCGAACATGTTGATCTCGAATCGGGTGAGAAGATTACTCCCGACCAGCCCAACGCGGTCAAACTCGAAACCTTCATCTTTGATGCCATCCCTCTCGCCGAGTCCTCCATCGTGCTGGAGACGGATCGAGAAGAAGAGTTCGGCCCCATCAAGAACGCTACGGGGAGCGACTCCAAAGAAACTTCGCACCAACTCCAGACCGAACGCGCCGCCCGCTGGCTGGAATCAAGAGGCGT
>CAZLXE010000131.1:4311-6884 GCA_964563005.1 uncultured Isosphaeraceae bacterium | reverse complement strand
CTGGCGGGACTGCTGGGATTTCTGGTGGGAGGAGATTTGTTTTAGGTCTGGATTGTCCAGCGTCGATTTATGGCGATTTTGCCATCTCCGCCTTCTTCTTGGATTTCTGCTTACTATCAACCTTCCCATATGTCCGCGCTCTCGGTTCCATCAACCCGATTTCCACTTCTTCGTAGCTGAGTTCGGGGCGGCCCGAATCCGGGTTATATGAGGCCACTGTGGTTTTGAGGAAGTTGGGGTCGTCGCGTTCGGGGTAATCTGGTCGGTAGTGGGAACCGCGGGATTCCTTGCGGTTGATGGCCCCCTGAAGAATGGCCTCGGCGAGTTTAAGCATGTCGGGAATGGCCCGGGCGTAGCCAAGGTTCTGGTTGGTCCACATCCCCGTGTCGGAAAGTGAGATGTTGGTAGCACGACCCTGGAGTTCATGCAATGCATCCATCGCCTGCAGCATCCTCTTTTCTGTTCGCACGACGGTGCAGGAGGCGGTCATTTCCTCACCCATCTCCCTGCCCAACACATATGGATTTTCACACCCAGCGCCTCCGCTCCCGGCCGAGCCACTGATGAGTGCATTCACTTTCGATTCCTCTTGTTGAACCACCGAATCAAAACAACTCTGGCTGACTTCGGCGACAGGTGTTTTCTTTTCATCCCGGACAAAATTCGCTACGCCAACGCCGCAGTAGAGGCCATCAAAAATACACGACAAAAGTGCATTCGCCCCCAATCGCGTGCCCCCGTGATATTGGTAGTTCACTTCCCCGAAGGCGTACAGTCCATTGATATTGGTCATCATGGAATTGGGTGCGCCAGCCACCATGCCCTTCAAATCGTCCTTGGCGGTGTAAGTAGTCCACAATCCCCCCATGGAATAATGCACGCCGGGGAAAATCTTCATGGGGAGTTCACAGGGATCTTCGCCCACAAATTTGCGGTAGATTTCGATGATACCACCCAGTTTTCGCTCAAGGTATTCGCGGGACATATGGGTGAGGTCGAGATAGACCATGTTGCCCCCACCGATACCGAGGCCTTCGTTCACACAGATGTCAAAGATTTCGCGGGAGGCGATGTCGCGGGGCACGAGGTTGCCATAGCCCGGATATTTCTCTTCCAGGAAATACAACCGCTCCGCTGTGGGAATCTGCCGGGGATCGCGGGTATCGCCTTTCTTCCGAGGCACCCACACGCGGCCACCTTCCCCTCTCGCCGACTCGCTCATCAATCGTAATTTATCTGCCCCGGGAATGGCGGTGGGATGCACCTGCATGAATTCGCCGTTGGCAAACCAAGCCCCGGCCTGATAGCAGCGAGCCCCCGCCGCCCCGGTGCAGATGACGGAATTGGTGGATTTGCCGAAAATCAGGCCACAACCTCCCGTGGCGATGACCACGGCATCCGCCCGAAACGCCCGAATCTGCATCGTCCGCATGTCCTGAGCCACGATGCCGCAACAGGAGCCATTTTCATCAAGCACGGGCCAGAGAAATTCCCAGTATTCATATTTATTGACCCGGCCTTCGACTTCCCACCGTCGGGTTTGCTCATCGAGGGCGTAGAGGAGTTGCTGCCCGGTGGTTGCCCCCGCGAAGTGAGTGCGTTTGAAAAGGGAACCGCCGAAGAGGCGGAGATCGTGCTGCCCTTCGAGGGTGCGGTTGAAGGGGACCCCCATTCGATCCAGCAAATCGACAATTTTTGGCGCCCAGTGGGTCATTTCATAGACCGGGGGCTGGTGCTGAAGAAAATCCCCGCCGTAAAGGGTTTCATCGAAGTGCATAAACTCGCTGTAGCCCTGCTGGCGGGCAACTTCGTTGCAGGCATTGATGCCGCCCTGGGCGCAGACACTGTGGGAGCGTTTAACCGGGACCATGGAGAAGAGGTCAACCGGAATGTTTTCCTCGGCGATGCGAATGGTGGCGGCGAGACCCGCCAGCCCGCCCCCGACAACGATGACGCGTGGTTGTGAGTTCATGAGAGTCAGGTCAGGGAACGGATAATGAAGATTCGGTCGCAGTCGTCATGGCCGGTTCAGAATGATTGAGTTGGGCCTCGACAGATTTTGCTAAATCGATATCGAGTGTGGAGAATCCGACGACAGCCGCAATGGTGGCTCCGGCCAGAACCAACCCCACCCCGGCACACACATATCCCCACCGCCGTTGGGCGGCCTCGGTGAGAGTGAGTCCCCAGGTGATGGCAGCCGTCCACAGACCATTGGCGAAGTGAAAGACGAGGGCCAGTACGCAAAGAAGATAAAAACCGGCCATCAGAAGCCCCCAACCACCATTCTGGAAATGGATGGCGGTGGATGAAGAGGCGGCCTCAGCTTTAAAGGAAGGAAAAAGCCCGGCATACTCGTACCCGAATCGGAGCGAGGTAAGGTGCATGAAGATAAAGATCACGCCGAGGTAACCGCTCAGCCGCTGCAGCGTGTATCGCCAGTTGTCCTGATAGGGATAGCGATTGACATTGGTTTTGCCGGAACGAGCGAACCAAATGCCCAGCAGGGCATGGAAAAGAATCGGGAGAAACAAGACGCCCCACTCAATAAAGATCAAGGCGGGGAGATTATG
>CAZLXE010000131.1:0-4211 GCA_964563005.1 uncultured Isosphaeraceae bacterium | reverse complement strand
GAGGAATTGGTGGTGAGGTGGGGGAAAAGGAACAGCCCAATCGGGAAGATGCCCGAGAGAGAGTGCAACCGCCTGAGGAGGAAGTAGTGACGATCCAGAAAGGAAGGAGAAGTGGTCACGAGCGGGAGTGTATCAACTTTTGAGTCATGTGTGGTGTTGGCGACACATCAATCCGGCATAATGATTCCCCCGGCGGCGGGTTTGCTCTCTTCAAGGGGAATATCGCCAGTGGGAGATGGTGCAGCAGCATGCTGGGCCACGAGTTTCGTGACTTCGACAAATCGGTTTCGGAGTTCGGTATTAAGTTGAGTGAGTTCCGTGGCTTCTTCTTCGGTAAGGTTGCCCTTGGTCTTTTCCTCCAGCACGCCGAGAAGGTCGATGCTGAAGCGGGATCCTTCAAGATCGATGACCACCCCGCCCGTCTTGGGATCGGTCATGGTTCCCAGCCCCATGATGGCCTGGGAGGCGAGCATGCTGACGAGGCCGCGAAAATCGGCATCCGGCAGTTTGCCTCGGGTTTGGGCCTTCTTTTCAGATTTGGCCTGTTCCTGTGTATCGAGTCGCTCCTTTTCGGCCTGGGCTTCGGCTTTCCAGTCGCTGTCAATCTGAATTTTAGGGGTGGTGTCTTCGCTGGTCATAAGGTATATCGGGGAGAGGTCAGGAGGGAGAATTGAGAGATGGGCCGTTCGAGGCCGACAATGAGAGTACAATCATTCCCGCAAATAGTATCCGGAAGACAGTACGATATGTTGAAGTCAAACAATATCAATGCATGGTGGATAAGAATTCCTGAGAACTGCCGGATGATATTCTCCGGAACGATCTTCCTGTGGGCGTTGGCCGGATGTGCCGGTGGACCAGAATTGGGTGGCGATTCCCCCAGGGTGGTTCACTTGGCGGAGTTTTCCCAATCCCATGATTTCAACACGGAATCAGCAGAGGTTGCCCCCAATCTCGATGCCTCACCTCATGTGGATCCAGATGATTTCGTAAATCGAGAACAATCAACAGACGCAAAATCCATAGATCTGATTCCCGAGCCGGAGTTCGAACAAATCAACCTGAGAAAGCGGCCGCTGCAGGCTGGTGAAGCCCTCATCGTCGACCGCATGGTTGGCCAGGTCAACGGAAGACCAATTTTCGCCAACGATTTTTTCGAGCCGATCGAAGATGAGTTGATCTCCCTGAGCGAGCAATTAACCCCGTTGCAATTCGAAGGCCGTGCTCTTAATTCGATTCTGCAACGATTGAGACAGGTGGTGTTGAATGAACTCTTTCTGGCCGAGGCGGAATCCGGATTAACCTCGGAACAGCAACAGGGTGTATTTGCCTGGCTTCAATCGATTGAAGAACAACTGTACAGCGAGCACGAAGGTTCCGAAGCCAAGGCCCGTCAACAACTTCGTGATGAAGGATTGACCGTCAATCAATACCTCGATGATGTGCGCACCCAGGCCCTGATCTCCCAACTCCTCCGGGATAAAATCCAGCATCGTGTGATCGTGTCCTGGCGCGATGTCGAACGGGAATACCAACGCCATTATGACGAATTCAACCCTTCCCCCCGGCTTATCGTAAAGCGGATACGGTTGAACACCACACGAGAGGCCGACTTGATCAATGTCGTTCGTGAGCGACTGGCGGCGGGTGACTCGTTCGCGGAAGTCGCCACGGCAGCAGGGCAATCGGATGAAGGGGACTGGGAAGTTTTTGAATTGGGGGATGATGGGGTGCAAGGCATTGAGTTGAACGATACATTGAAAAACCGGCTGCTGAAACTCGAACCCGGGCAAACCAGTCCATCTTTTCCCGTGGGGCGTTCCACCTGGTGGTTGCATATCGCCGCTCTCGAACAACCCGCCGGGAGGCCACTCTACGATCCGGCCCTCCAACGCTATCTTGCCGAACAGATTCGTGCTCGCCGGTCAAACGAGGAGCAGAATCGCTATATCAAAACACTCATGAAGGAAGGAATTTTCGACGAGTTGGACACCATGGCCGCCCTTTTGCTCGATGTTGCCAAGAGCCGGTATGGCCCATGAGGTTGATGAGATTTATCCGGCAGCGACGATTCTCTTCAAGTGGAGAGGTCGGCACACGCGGTGAGCAACTCGCCGCGAAGTGGATGAAAAAACGCGGGTTTAAGATTCTGGAGCGCAACTATCACAAGGGGCATGATGAAGCCGACCTGATCGCGCTGGATCCCGATGGTCACACCATCATCATTGTCGAAGTAAAAACCCGGAGCACCGATCATCATGCCCCGGAACTCAGCATCACCCCCACCAAGCAGTATCGACTGGTGCGTCTGGCAGCAAAATTACAGCATGAGCAGCGATTTCAGGGGTGTGGATTCCGGTTTGATGCCGTAGCGATTACCTGGCCCCATGGAAAAAAGCCCATACTGCGGCACTTTCCCGGGGCTTTCGATGCTCCCTTCTGAGTCCATCACTTCAAACCGCGTGGCTCGATGATTCTGCCACCGCTCCCCCTTCCATAAACTCATCCAAGGCATCCTCCCAATGAGGAAGAGCGATGCCGAAACCATCCATTGTCTCAGAGCAGTCGAGGACTGAATAGGCAGGGCGGCGAGCCGGAGTAGGAAACGCATCAGTGGAGATCGGTTCAACCATCGGTCGAGGATTCAGGTCAGCCAGGTCAAATATCTTCAGAGCAAATTCGTACCAGGTGGTGTCTCCTTGTGCGGTCAGGTGAAATACTCCACTTGGAATGCCCAGAATCCAGCGATTATTGTGCCTGATAAGGCCCTTCTGCAGGATCCCCAGCGTCGATCGGGCAACGGTGCGGCTCCAGGTCGGGCTTCCCCTCTGGTCATCCACCACCCGTATCATCGGCCGCTCTTCCCCCAGGCGCAGCATGGTTCGCACAAAATTCTGTCTTCCTCCACTATATATCCAACTGGTACGGAGAATAAGAAATTCACATCCCGACTCCATGATGGCCCGCTCTCCCGCGAGTTTCGTTTCGCCGTAGACTCCAAGTGGCTGGGTCTGATCATCCGGCCGATAAGCACGCGAAGCGGAACCATCGAATACATAATCAGTCGAATAGTGAATAAGCGGGCAGCCGATCTTCACCGCCTGTTCCGCGAGGATACCGCATGCATCTCCATTTATGGATTGCGCCAGCCCCGGTTCAGATTCTGCCCGATCCACCTGAGTATATGCCGCTGCATTGATGATTAGATCGGGACAATGGTGGTCCAGGGTGGCCGCAATCGTGTCCGGTTTCAGCAAATCCATCTCATTCCGGCTTACGGCGATAACTCGTCCCAACGAGGCGAGTGCGGATCGAAGTTCAAAGCCGATTTGACCCGTTCCGCCCGTCAGAAGAATGCTCATCATGAAAGCATACTAGCCCAGACCCTGGTTATATCCGAGTGAGTTATCGGTACGAACCCAGAAAAAATGTCCAAAATGGCTAATAACTAAGAAAAAGACTACATAGAAGGAAAGATTTACGAGTGCAATTCTGAGAAGAATAAGGTGAATTTTGCAAAATAATCGGCAAAATACCCGAACAATCACCGTACATATTTATGGCCAAGAAAAAAAATATGATTTTCTACGGAAAAAAGGGGTTGCATGGGGTAGCAATGGCGCGCATAATAAGCGAGTGGGTTGGGCATGTCAGTTCCCCAGAGTGTATACCCTCATTCACGGTGAATGAACCACACTCTGTCGGAGGGGATCTATCTTGATTGTTGTAACATCGTTATGTCACGAATTGAAGCGGGTCTTTGCCTTGGTCGCCCATCTATTGCGCAGCGGAGCAGTCACCGGTGCGGAAAAATGTGCATTACCACAGGTTGGGTCATCGAAGCCCAGCCCCGCTTGTATTTGGGCATGTGTGTGGAAACGGTCGTCACTGGCTTCTCAAAGCCAGGGTACGGCCATTGTTTATCTCCGCAGTTCCCTTTTTAGCCCGGGAACTGCATCCTTAAAAAGAAACGGAGGCTGAGGCTGATGAAATTCTGTAATTTTAACAAGATGTGTTGCTCGCTGCCAGTACTGGCGGTCGGCGCAGGTCTCGTAGCTGGCAGTGCTTTTGGTGATGAGTTGACTCTCGAGCGACTCGACCTGAGCAATGTGCAGCTGGGACATGTATCCGGTCGCGTCACTGACGGCAATGCCGTAAGAGCCATTCCCACCGGCACAACCTACGATTCCTCGAATGCCGTAGGCACCGGT
>CAZLXE010000130.1:2460-6897 GCA_964563005.1 uncultured Isosphaeraceae bacterium | reverse complement strand
CGGGATGTGGTGCATGGGTACTTGGCGGAGCAGGTGGGGCGGTTTCCGGATTTGGGGTTGGAGGGGCCGGTGGTTGCGGGGTTGGATGGCCGGGATGCGGGGTTGGCGGGGGCGATTCATCATGCGGTGATGCGGCGGTGGTTGACCTTGAAAACAATCGCGGGGCATTTTGTGAATCGGCCGTGGGATCAGGTGCAGCCGGAGGTGCGGGGGGTGCTGCTGGCGGGGGCGGCCCAGTTGCTGTTGCTGGAGCGGGTGCCGGATCATGCGGTGGTGGATGAGGCGGTTCGGTGGACGAAGCGGCGAGTGCGGGCGAAGGCGGGGGGCATGGTGAACGCGGTGCTGCGACGGGTGGCAGAGTTGCGGAATGAAGTGGTGGCGGAGCACGATCCGGAGCGGCGGGATGAGATGCCGCTTTCGGATGGACGGGTGTGGCGGCTCAATAAGGAAGTGTTTCACAGCGATCCAATCACTCGGCTGGCAGAGCAGACTTCGCATCCCCGAAAACTGGTGGAACGGTGGATTGGGATGTTGGGGGGGAACGCGACGATGGAGTTGGCCCGTCATAGTCTGGTGCATGCCCCGATTGTGGTTACGGGGCTCCCGGAATTCAATCCCTTGGGAAACACGAACCCCCCCAACCCCCTCCCTGGCCCTCCCCCAGAGGGGGAGGGAATGAGTGCCCACGCGGAGGAGGGATTCTTTGTATTTGAGGGATCGCGGAATGATCTGACTGCTCTTCTAGAGCAGTTTCCGGGGGCGCGGGTGCAGGATGCGGGCTCGGCAGGCCCGGTGGGGATGACGGGTGATCTTACCCCCGGATTAATAATGGATGTTTGTGCGGGTCGGGGAACAAAGACGAAGCAGTTAGCGGGCTTGCATCCGGAGGCGAAGATCATCGCCACCGACAAGGACGATAAGCGACGGGGTGCGTTGCGGGAAGTGTTTTCGGGATCAGATCAAGTCACGGTGGTGGAGTTTACGGATTTGGATACATATGCGGGCCGGGCAGATTTGCTGGTGTTGGATGTGCCGTGCAGTAATACAGGGGTGCTGGCCCGGCGGGTGGAGGCGAAGTATCGGCAGAACGAGAAATATCTGGCAGACCTGGTGGAGTTGCAGCGGCGGATTGTGACCGGGGCAAGGGCATTGCTGTCAAGCGGGGGATCGGTGTTGTATGCGACTTGCAGTATTGAGCCGCGTGAGAACGGAGGGCAGGCGGCGTGGATGGGGAAGGAGATGGGATTGGAAGTGGGGGAAGCGAGAATGGGGATGCCCCGAGGACTGCCCGGTGAGGAGGCGAGCGGGTATGCGGATGGGGGGTATGGGTGTTTGTTGCAGGGGTGAAGTGATTTTTCGGGCGGGATTTAACATAGATGAAGTCGCTTTGGTACACTTTCCGGGTAGTCGTCTCCGGGCGGGGTTTCCCCGTGTATTTGATTGATTTTTCCACTTTTACTTATGAACATTCTCGATATTCTTACGGCTGATTCGGTACGGGTTCCCCTGGTGGCAACGGACAAGCAGGGGGCGATTCTGGAGTTGGTGGATGTTCTCGCCGATGCAGGACGAATTTCCAATGGAGACAAACTGAAGGAAATCGTGTGGGAACGGGAGACGCAGCGATCAACGGGGATCGGGGAGGGGCTGGCGATTCCGCATGGGAAGTGCGATTGCTCAAAGCAACTGGTGATGGCGGTGGGCGTTCCTGCGGAGCCACTGGAGTTCGGATCGATTGATAAAAAACCGGTGCGGCTGATTGCCCTCTTGTGCTCGCCGCCGGACAAAACGGCGGATCATATTCAGGCGTTGGGGAAGATCAGCCGCCTGATGAGCGATACAGGGTTTCGGGAACAGGCGTATGGGGCACAAACGGGGGAGGAATTGTTCGGGTTGTTCGAGAAGACGGAAGGATAGCCCCCGGAATTGGGATCGAGGCATCAAAGGGTGAGGGCGGCCAGGGCGAGTATTTCGTGGATTAAATGGGAGGCGAGGAGGGCGGTGGTCTGAGTGGGATCGCGGTCGGGAAGAACTTCTACCAGATCAGCCCCGGCGAGGTTGATGCCGGCACAGGCCCTGAGGAGAGCGAATGCTTGTGGGGTCGTAAGGCCGCCACAGCAGGGAGTGCCAGTACCGGGAGCGAAGGCAGGGTCGATGCAGTCAATGTCGAAAGTGAGGTAAATGGGGTTTCCGCTTTGCTCTTTAATGAACTGCTGGAGGCGGGCTCTGGTTTCAGGAGAGGATGCGGAGGCGGCGGGGATGATTTGGATGCCGTGGTCTTTGGCGTAGTCAAGATCGGAAGCGCTATTGAGCGGTCCTCGGATTCCGATGGAGAACATTTTCCTGGGATTAATCAGGCCGCCTTCTATGGCGCGGATGAATGGAGAGGCATGCGTCCATTTTTCGCCCCAGACGGTATCGACAGTGTCGAGATGGGCGTCGAAATGGAGTAACGGCAGCCCCCCTGCTGGTTGACCCATGCGCTCCCAGGTGGCTTTGATGTTCGCATAAGCGATGGAGTGGTCGCCTCCGATAGCGAAGAGTTTGGTGTGGGTGGGGTCACCGATGGATTGGGCGAAGGTGGCGGCGGCCTCGAGGGTTTGCTTACAGGAATAGGGTAGAACTGGAGCATCTCCCGCATCAGCCAGAGAAAGTGTCTGAGCCACATTGACCTCGTGTTCGAGATGGTAGGGCTTGATGTATTGGGACGCCTCGCGGATGGCCCGGGGAGCGAATTTGGCTCCGGGTCGGTAGGTCACGCCGCCGTCGTAGGGGATGCCATAGAGTGCCCAGTCAATGGGGCGCTGATGGTCGGGAACCTGTTCAATCTGCGGAAAGCGGCAGAAGGTAGCGACCCCGGCGAAGCGGGGAGTCATGCGGGCGTTGGGGAGGGTAGTACGGAATTCGGGGTGGGGGGAGGGTGATGCAGGGGTCATGCGTTTATGTTCGGCGATAGGCGGAAAAACGCAAGTCCGCGAAGAGGGGAGAAAAAAACAGGGAGGCATTTGCCTCCCTGTCAATTCACCTTCAGAGAGAGGTGGGATGGGCGCCGCGCGAGGGTGAATCTGCGGTGCATTTTCAGAAATTCACTTCGATGTCGAGATCGCAGGCGATGAGGCGGGCCTTGGTGAGGGTGATGTAGGGGTTGCCGGAGAGTTTGGTCATGGTCATCGGCTCGTTGGACACGATGTCCACGAGGGGTGAACGGCCGGCTTTGAGGGCGTCTTCGGGAATCCGGACAAGGAATCCGGAACCGTGGAGGACATAAGCGCCCGGTTCGCTGATCTGGTCAAAAGCGACCGAGGTGATATCCCCAAATGAAGATCGCCCGATCGTGGGAACGGATTGCGTAGCAGTTGGTGGCATGATGCACATCCTTAGGTGTTCGGGCGTGCCTCCTGGCGGCCAACTCACAATCCCTGTGACCCTGAGTTTGAAAATCATCGGCGTCTGAACAAAAGACGCCTGCAGTAGAGTCCCCTAGAGTGCATGATCTGCCGGGTCCGGGGCAAGGATTTTTAATTCCAGGGAGTGTTTGACCCGCATGATTGTGCACAGTTTGGACTGAATAATTATGGCATGGGGAAATGAAAATGTCATAAATAGGGGATAAAATAAAATTAATTTTACACTTCAGGATGATCTGGATCGGGGGAGTCGCTCATCATGTAACCGTACCCGATGAGGGTGTGAATCAGGGGGGATCGTGACTTTTCAAAAATCTTTCGCCGTACGCTACTGATGTGGACATCGATGGTGTTGCTGTCTCCGGAGATATGGGAACCCCAGATATGGTGGGCAAGTTCGGTGCGGGTGAGGATGCGTTCCTGATTGCGCATGAAGTATTCGAGGAGGGCGAATTCCCTCGGGGTGAGGGAAATGGCGGTTCCTCCCCGATGAACACGGCGAGTGGCGAGATCGATCTCGAGGTCGGCGCAGGTGAAGATGGTTGACATTTGGCCGGAACCACGGCGCATAACAGAGTGAATACGGGCGAGAAGTTCGGTAAATTCAAAGGGATACGCAAGGTAATCGTCCGCTCCGGCGTTGAGTCCGGCAACGGTCTGCGCGGTATTTGAGGGCGGGGCAACAAGCATGAGCGGTGTTTGCACTCCTCGGCTGCGAAGGTCACGGCAGGTGCGGATACCGGTCAGACCCGGTGGTTTGACTTCGAGAATGATGGCGTCGTAGGCATCGCCGGCAGCCATGTATTTTCCCCGGGTGTAGAGGCCGGCGACTTCATCGGATTCGGCCTGATCGACAGTATATCCCTGCTCCTCGAAGCCCTGCCGAATGAACTCGGCCAGTGACTGATCGTCTTCGACGAGGAGTATTCTCATGTGGGAATCGCTTTCCGCGCGATGGGTCCGGTGGATTTCGGTTAATCCTGTGGGAAGAGATTATACAAGCGGCATGACCGGGGGTTGTGCAGGGGGC
>CAZLXE010000130.1:0-2360 GCA_964563005.1 uncultured Isosphaeraceae bacterium | reverse complement strand
GTGGGGGTGATGGAGAGGGTTTCACCGGGTTTGGCGTGAAGGGCGGCGGCAGTGTCGGGGGCGAGGGAAATGGTTTTTTCGGTTTGGGCATAATTCGCCCGGGTGGCGCGGAAACCGGGGGAACCGGGGGAACCGGAATTCCCCTGGGAACTGATGATGCCGGTGAGGGGCAGGTTTTCTACGGGATTGGCGAGGGTGGCGGAAAAGGTTTCTTTGATGAGGGGGATGTTATCGATGGTGGCTTCGAGATGAGGCCCGCCGTCGAAGGGATCGACATGCCCATTGGAAGAGAAACCGAGCCGTTCGAGCATCACCCGGGCGGGTTCGGTTTCCTTGCCGACTTTACCGATGAGGTTGCGGGCCTCAGGGGGAAGGAGCGAGACATAGATTTCTTCTTTGGGGAAGAGGGAGAGGATGAACTCTTTGGAGTGCTCGCAGAAGCGGTCGGCCTCGGTATAGGACAGATTGATGAATCGCCGGCCGAGGTATTGCCAGAGGGTGTTGCGGCTGTCCGGGGTGAGGGGGGCCATCATCTCGGCGATAACGGTTTTGCAGAATTGGTCGCGATGCATGGCCAGGTAGTTGAAGCGGGTGCGACTGAGGAGTTGGCCGAGGCGGGCTTTGTGTCCCCGATAGGCGGGGGAAAGGATGAGGCCGCCGATTTCGGTGTGAGGGGTGGTATCGGCCTGAAGTTGGAGGGTGGTGTGAACCTGGCCGGTCTGGAGGTCTTCGCTGTAAAACTCGCGCTTGCGAACCTGGAAGTAAAGGTGGGGTTTTTCGGGGGTGCCTACGGAAGGGGCGATGAGTGACGAACCGACCACATTGCCGTTGTCGGTGTCTTCAAGGACGAAAAGGTAGAGGCGATCGGAGGGGTCTTTTATTTTTCCCTGGAAACTGTCGCGGGCACAGAGGATGCGGCTGCGGATGGCATCGGGATTCGGAGGAAGATTGTAGGAATGGACCAGTTTCGCCAGTTTGAGAAGGGCGGGGGCATCGTCGATAGTAACCTGGCGGATGAGGAACATGGATGAAGAGAGGAGAAGAGGGGAATCACCACAGAGGCACAGAGAACACAGAGGGGGGAGAAGGGATTAATCTTTGCTTTATTCGGGAGTTCTTGGGGGGTAGTTTAGCCGGGCTGGGGGACGGGGGCTTTTTTACGAATCGGCGACTTTCTGAAGGGCGGTTTCGACGATCTGGAATATGGGATCGAACTGGTCGGGGGTCATCACGCCGACGGGAGCGAGGAAGCGGAGGTGATAGGGATCGTGGCCGCAATAGAAGCAGATCACGCCTTCGTCGAAGAGGGTGCGGACGGCGGCGGTGATCTTTTCCTTGACTCCTCCGAAGGGGGTGAGGCGCATCATGCCCCCGACGCCGCCGTAAGGATTCGGGATGTCGGCAAACCATTCCGGGTGTTTCTCCACCAATGCTGCGGCATGAGAGCAGAAGGCGGTCTGCAATTCCGCGATCTTCCCCTCCGGGCCGTAATACCCCCCATCGCGGAGCCGTTCGAGGATTCGTTTCCCCACGCTCAGCCCTACCGTGGAGCCGATGAAGGTGGCGCTGAGGAGGCCCGGCTTGGGGTTGTAGTCCTTCGTATACAGCACGGCACAGACCTGGCTCATCTTTCCGATCGTCACCACATCGATCAGTTCACCCAACCCGAGTTGTTGAAAGTAGAACATCGCTTCGGTGCGGCCGAAGGTCTGAATTTCATCGACCCACACGCCAATCCCTTGCTCGCGGCAAATCCCCATGAGCGCCCGGAAAAATTCCGGGGGTGCAAGGTTGAAGCCGCCCTCGCCCTGCACCAACTCCATGACGAAACAAGCGTAATTCGAGGGATACCGCTTGATGCATTCCCGCAATCGCGCCACCGCCGCCTTTGTCGAACCCTCGGGATCATCGGCCTTGAAGAACGGGATGTAATCGACATCGAGTTGAATGGGAATCCCCACCCGACCCGCCGCCGAATCCCCGATCTGAGCCATCGCCGTGGAACGACCGGCAAAACAATCCTCAAAAGCCAGCACCCGGCTCGCCCCTCCGGAAGAGAGAGCATTCTTCTGAAAACAAATCTTCAATGCGGATTCGTTCGCCATCGCTCCGGAGTTGATGAGAAAGCAATGTTCCAGGTTGGACCCCTTCCCCGCTTCCTCCAGCAGCAGATTCGTGAAATCGATCGTCTCCCGGTTGAACTGCAGATTCCCCTGCATCACCGTATCCCCCAGCCCGGCCTGCAGGGCGGTGCGAACCAGATCGGGATCGGAATGCCCGAACAGATGCACCCCGATGCCGCAGATCAAATCCCACTTCACCGACCCATCCGCCAACTCCACCAGCGGCCCGTTCCCCAG
>CAZLXE010000129.1:0-7004 GCA_964563005.1 uncultured Isosphaeraceae bacterium | reverse complement strand
CGGGCCTGCAACGGGTTGGGGCGAGGAGCGCCGGGGGGCAGATGGGCATCCCCCACCGCGATACTCGGTTGCCACTCCAGCCATTCCTCCTCCGGCTCGTGATGGAGAAGAAAGCGGTGTCCGGTGGCAACCGCTTCGGCCAGTTGCTCCGGGGTGGCCAGCGACACTCCACCTCGGAGGATGGTTTCCAGAGAACTGATGTCGAGATGCAGGCCGGTGAGATCTGCCTGCATATCAATTCCGCCGCTGTCCCAGAATTGGCTGTTGCTGCGCACAAGGGGAGCGTAGGCGGCCTGAATGTGACCCCTCGCCTCAACCGCGCTGCCATCGCCGGCGAGGGCCACGCTGAGAATGGTGCCGATGCGGAGTTGTCTATAAAGGATGGGTGAGCCGGAGATGAGGGAGCCACGCCGCTGACCCTGGAGAACGATCTGCAGATCGCCGGGCTGAATGGATTCCACGGCGGGAGGAGTATCCAAGCCAACAAAGGAACGCCGGGGCCGGGCATCATTGGGATTCCCGGTTGGGGGAGCCGGGGGGGGATAAACGCCGACATAGCGCGGGCCGAGAATGGTTTCCAGGCCCGCGATGCCGCCGAAACTGAACTCGGGGCGAACGATCCAGAAACGGGTGCCGCTGCGGGCGATGCGGTTCGCCTGTTCGGTAAGGCCGAGAGTAACGGTGATGCCCTCGAGGTCATCATGGAGTTCGATATCACGCACCCGGCCGACTTCAATGCCCCGGAAGCGCACGGGGTCGCCCGCTTTCAGGCCGTGCCCTTTGTCGAAGTGAACGGTGATGATGGCGCCCCGCTGTTGCCACGCCCGGGCGGCAATCCAGCCGGTGAAGAGCAGGGCGAGCAGGGGAATCAGCCAGAGCAGGGAGATTTTACGCTCGGGCTTGAGGGTGGCGGTGGGGATGGGAGTGCCGGGGGTGGTCATGGGATGCGTGTCATCATGGGGGGGATGGAGCTTGGAATTCCGGGGGCCATAGGCGGTGAGGGTCGAAACTGGCCGCGGCAAGAAGACTGAGGACCACTAACGCCGTAAAGCACGCGGCGGCGGGGCCGGGAGTAACTTCCATCATGTCGCCCAGTTTGAGAACCGCAACAAGAATGGCCACGAGGAGAACATCCAGCATGCCCCACCGGCCGGTGATTTCAACCAGCCGCCAGGTGAACGCCCGATGCCGATCCTTCAGTCGTTTTGATCCACCTGTCCCCCCGGTTCCAGAAAGAATGAGCAAGGCCAACAGTTTTCCGGGGGGAAGGATGACCGAGCAGATCAGGACGATGAGGCCCGCACCCAGATGCCCGGAAGAAAGCAACGCGGAGACTCCGCTGATGACGCTCGCCTCATGGGTATGGCCGAACTGTTCGATCCGCATGATGGGCAGGAAGATGGCGGGCAGGAATAGAATCAGGGCCGCGACGGCGAGGGCGGCGGTACGACTGTTGCTACGCAGGATCACCGAACGGCGTTCGAGGGCATGATTACAGCGCGAGCAATGCGGGGTCAGGGGCGGGGAGTTTTCAAGGATGACCTTGCTCCGAGGCATATGCTGAATCAACCCACACACCGGGCAGGCCCGGAGGGGAAGTGGGGAAATTGGGGTTGATGAGGAATCGGGTTGATCCATGCTCTGTTCCTCGCGCCCTCCAGCCGTCATCCGCGTGATCTGAATGCATTCTCTGTAGTTTTGGATTCAGGGGATCGTTATTTCAAGGCATCCGGAGAGGTCGTGGATTGCCGGGCTTCGGAGGAACCCTGGGAACCAGGGGCGGGAGTCCCGGGGGTGGGGGATTCTGGGGGTGGGCTTTCGAGGAGGTCGCCGATCAGTTCCAGGCGGCTGGCCACGACTTCCATGGATTCGGGGCGATCATCGGGGTGAATCTGCACACAATCCTGAATCTGTTTGGAAAGCAGCGGGTGAATACGGGGGTTTTTCACATGCAGGGGGACGGGAAGTTTGAGTTGGTCGGCATCGAGAGCGCCGGAGAGCAGACTGTTGCCCTTTTCACTTTTCGGCGGCATGGCGGTGGGAATCACTTCCCGGGCGAGCACCCAATACATCATCGCCCCCAGGTTGTAAATGTCGGTCTTGGCGGTCACGGTTTGTCGGTGGGCTTGTTCCGGGGCCATGTAGCCGGGCGTACCCTGGATGCGCTTTTTGACGGTACCGATGGCGCAGGCCTGACCGAGGTCGATAATTTTGACGGTGTTCTCATCGGTGATGAGGACATTGCTGGGTTTGATATCGGCGTGAACAAAGCCCCGGCCGTGCATATGTGACAATCCCTTCGCCACCTGGGAGAAAATTCGCACGGCGGCCAGGGAGGTTCGGGGCAGCTTGTGTTCCAGGGTGTGGGCATCCACCAATTCCATCAGCAGGGACAGCGAATCCACTTTGAAGAGTTTGCGGTGCTTGATAACTTTCTGGACGGAACGAATATTAATGTGATCGAGTTTCGAGCCAACCGCATATTCCATGATCACCTGATCGAGAAATCGCTGGTCTTTCTCGGTATTCTTGATCACCCGCTTCAAGGCCCATACCTGCTTCGTTTTGGGGTGTTGAACCGCATACAGCACAGAGGCAGCTCCCTCGCCGATTTTGGCGAGCACGCGGTACCCTGCAATCTGCCTCCCTGCCGTCATGATGAAGCCCAATGGGGGAAAAACCCGAAAAAGTGAATATGGAAGCCCCATCCACAACGGATTGAAGCTTGGGTGAATGAATCAACAAACGACGACTGTTCGTCAAAACAGCCGATTCTGAGCATGAACAGTTAGGATATCGGTTTTTTTCGGATACTTCAATGGAAGCGGCGTAGCAATTGCTCTTCAAATGCCGCCTCGGCGAAATATTCACCCGGACTGCTTACCCCTGGCGCAAGATCTCGATGCAGGTGAACCCGCTCGGCAGGCAGCGAGAGTGCCTCCTGGAGCCGCCTCACCAACTGGCCCAGGGTTTCCATCTGTTTTTCGGTGAAGGGACGGCGGTCTCCCTGTCCCACGAGGCAGATGCCGATGGCGTTATTGTTGTAATAATCGCCATTTGGACCCGCTACATGCACACCGGGGAGTTGTTCATTCCAACGATATCCCACATGAATCACCCCATCCCCCAATCCGGATCCATTCCCGATAACAAAGTGGTAGCCCAGCCCCTGATACCCGTAATTACGGTGCATTCGGTCGATGGATGCGGCATCACCCCGGGGCAATCCCAAATCGTGAATCACGATATCTTTCCAACGGGCATGATCCAGAGGGGCTTGAATGCTCGTCACTGGGTCTGTTCCCGAATGCTCATCGAGATGCGTGAGATTTGCGGCGAGAAAACCCGAACGGGGCGGCTCGTGTCCCAATGCCAACACCCCCGCCACCACGGTCATCACGCCGAGAAAACTAACCCACACGATGTGAGATCGTTTTGCGGATCGGTTGCTCTTTGCTGATGGGCTGGTTTTTGTCCGGGTCACGCCAATACTCGAGGGGGGGTATATCTATAAGGTCTATCGGAGTTGAGTGGGTTGTTCCCTTGAGCATTCGTCCGGGTTTTTGCTTCACGCCCACGGGAAGGGTTGTTCTCGGACACTCGGCGGTATTCGGAGATTCGGGGTTTCTGTATTCAGGGGTCTCTGTATTCGAGGGTCTCAGTATTCGGGGGTTTCTTTATTCGGGGGTTTCAGGGGTGTTGGCTCAGACGCTGACGGAGGGCGGGCTGAGGATTGCCGAACACATCGGGGACTTCGAGGGGGACATATCGATTTCGCATCTGGTCGTAGGTCTGAAACTGGTTCCGGGGCTGGCTCTTTTTAAAAAGGGAACGCTGGCAGCCGCATAGCACCGCCACCGTTAGAAACACGCCACCGAGTCGAAGCAATCTTCGCATAGGATGAGTATATGCCGCCCTCGAAATTGAATTCTACCGGGAATTGGGAGAGGGGCACATTGTGGACAAACTGTCGGTATGACGAGGAAGGGATGGTTGGCTCAGGGATTCAAACGCTGAGTCGTCCAACCCCCGGATTCCCCGGTCCCCCCGATTCCCCCGGCTTCAGTATTCTCCTCGGGCATGTACATGATCCGGTCGTGCAGGCGGAAGGCGTGACCCTGCCAGAACTCGATGCGCTCCAGCGCCACCCGGTAGCCGCCCCAGAACGGGGGACGGGGGATTTCCCGATCCTTGAACCGCTCCTCGATGGCTCGAACCTGATCTTCCAAGACCTGTCGCGAGGCCAGCGGCTGCGACTGTTCCGAAGCCCACGCCCCGATCCGGCTTCCCCGGGGCCGGGAGGCGAAATAAGTGTCCGATTCATCATCGCCTATTTCCGACACCGGCCCTTCGATCAACAATTGACGGGCCAGGGCGTCCCAATGAAACAACAGGGTGGCCCGGGGATGGGCTGCGAGGGCCATTCCCTTCCGGCTTGTCCGATTCGTAAAAAACACCGCTCCCCGCTCATCCAGCCCCTTCAGCAATACCATGCGGGCGCTCGGTCGACCGTCCGGATCAACCGTGGCCAGGGTCATCGCATTGGGGTTGATCAATTCCGTTTCCTCGGCCTCTTTGAGCCAGTCCCGCATCTGAGCGAGAGGATTGGGGGGTGGAGAGTCAAAATCCATAGAGAAAATCCTCGACTCGGCGGGAGATTTGGGTACCGAGCAGCCACTGAAACCAAGAAAACAAAATCTTTCCCCCGAAATCACGCATAAGTCGATAGTATAAGGCACGATTGCATGTTCCACCGCCCCCCCGGTTTCCCCCCTGAATGCCCGGTATGCCCCGGTAATCGCTTGAGAGATTCCGGGGGCCGAATAAAGGAGACGCCCGCATGCACGAGAAGCGCAACTTCATCATGGTGCTTCTGATGGTTGGCTCGTTCATCTGGGGATTCTGGGCGTGGTTATTTCTGCCGGAAGATTCGACCTCCACCCTCTGGTTCCAACGGCTCTGCGCCACCGGTCTGTTTGCCTCCCTCGGGATCTGGTTGATCTACGGCATGAACTTTCAGGACAAACTGGAGAATCATCTCCGCGAAGTTGTAGGCGATATGTACTACGACACCGATGGCCTGTCCTTCCTGCCCATCATTCGAGTTAAGAACAAGCAGGCCGAACTCTGTGTCTATTACCAGAACCGCTACGAAAATACGGCAGAAACAGTGATTCACCTCCGTCCTCCGGAAGACAGTTTCATCATCAAGCCGGGGGCGCGGGATGTTCACTTCGGCTTTACCGCCGGGGGAGGAGATTTCGGAGTGATTCATCAGCCCATCGCGGTGCCGCAGCATATTCAGGGTGAAGTGCTCAGCATTCAACTCGCGGCGGCATCGTATTACCCCCGCAGCCACGGCGCCCGCTGGCGCAAAGAAACCGGCATGCCCTGCGGCACGCTCAATGTGGATTGGGGAGGCAACGCCCAGAAAGTCGGTGTGCACGAGGTTTCATCGGAAATCGAACTCAAATCACCCGTCACCCTCCACCTCGCCATGCCCAAAAAGGTGATCGACTACACCACGGGCAATGAAATGTGGCGACAGGAACGCATTGAAGCGGGGATCGAAGGTTGAGATTGACTCAGGTGTTGTGCCACGCCCGTCCTTCCCGATTCAACATCTCATCGGCGCACGCCGGGCCCCAACTCCCCGGAGCGTAATTGTCTTTGATGTTCTCTCTTAATGGGGCTGAATCTTCGCCCAGATACGGCATGACCGCCCGCCACGATCCTTCCACCTCATACCGATGCTTGAACAGCGTCTGATCGCCGCGTAAAGCATCGAGAATCAGCGGACCATACGCCTCCACCGGCTCAGTGCCGAATCGCTCGGCGAAGTCCACATCCATCGTCACGGAATCCAGAGTGAGTGAACCGGAGCCGGGGACCTTGCCCTCGAAACGCAGCGATGCCCCTTCCCGGGGAGCGATGTCGATGATCAACCGATTCGCCGGCCGATTCAGACCCCGGGAATACTGATCCAGCGTTTTAAACAAGTTTACGGCCGGGGGTTTGAACTGAATCACCACTTCGGTTTTCTTTTTCGCCATGCACTTGCCGGTACGCAGGTAAAACGGCATGCCCGCCCAGCGCCAGTTGTCGAAATGGAAGCGGATGGCGGCGAAGGTTTCTGTGGTGGAGTGTTCGCCGACCCCCGGAAGTTGGGTGTAACCCGGATCACCATTTCCGGGAGCAAACTGTCCGAATGCCGCATGAGAAGAACTTCCTGCTGCAAGGGGGTTTAATTCCGGGGGCGGGGGCGGTTCGATCGCGTCTATGGCTTTTACTTTTTCCTGCCTTATGGCGTGGTCGGCGTAGGAGGAGGGCGGTTCCATGGCGACGAGGGCGAGCACCTGGAGGAGGTGCGACTGGATCATGTCGCGGATCGCCCCCGAGCCATCGTAGTAGGCGGCCCGGTTTTCCACGCCCACGGTTTCCGCAGCGGTGATCTGGATGTGATCGATGTAGTGATGATTCCAGAGCGGTTCGAAGATGGTGTTGGCGAAGCGGAGGACGAGCAGGTTCTGCACGAGTTCCTTGCCGAGGTAGTGGTCGATGCGGTAGATGGCGTCTTCCTCGAAGACTCGGCCGAGGGTGCGGTTGAGGGCGGCGGCGGATTCGAGATCGGTGCCGAAGGGTTTTTCGATGATGATGCGTTGCCAGGGAATGTGGTCGCGATCGACGCTGCACCATTTTCGTCCTTCCGTCACCAGCCCGGCCAGTTCGATCTGCCCGATGATCGGTTCGTAGAGCGAGGGAGCCACGGAAAGGTAAAACAGAATCCTTCCTCCTGAATTGAATTCCTGAGAAAGCGACGCGATTCGCTCCTGCAACGCGGGATACATGTCTTTCTCAGTCGCGCTGCCGGAGAAATAATGCAACCGCTTGGCAAACGCCATCCATGCCGCTTCATTAAAACCCTTGGCATGATCTTTCGCCCACGGTTTGAGGGAATCCCGCCACTGATCATCGCTCATCTTGGTGCGGCTGACCCCCAGCAC
>CAZLXE010000128.1:0-7023 GCA_964563005.1 uncultured Isosphaeraceae bacterium | reverse complement strand
TTCCGGGGGTTTAGCGCTTGGAGAACTGGAATCGTTTGCGGGCGCCGGGCTGGCCGTATTTCTTGCGTTCGACGCGGCGGGGGTCGCGGGTGAGGAAATCGTTGTCGCGGAGAATCGGCTCCAGTGAGTCATCGTATTCCTTCAGAGCGCGGGCGAGACCGAGCAGGGTGGCCCCGGCCTGTCCGGTGAAGCCGCCACCGTGGACCTTCACATGGACATCGATGGAACCCTTGGTGTTGGTTTTTTCCAGGACATTCATGAGATCGCTGTGATCCCGTTCCTCGGTGAAGAAGGTGGTGTATTCCTTCTTGTTCACGGTGAATTTGCCTTCGCCGGGGCGGATCCGCACGCGAGCCACGGAGGCCTTTCGCCGTCCGGTGCCCCACCACCAATGCTGGCCGGCGGGGAGTTTGATGGCGGGCTTCGGCGGAGCGGGGGCGGCCTCTGCTTCCTCTGGGGAAGCACCATCATCTCCTGCTCCCCCGGTTCCCCCGGTTCCCTCAACTTCACCCAGAGTCAACCCAGCCGCCACTGATTCCTCGGCCTCAGCGGGGGTCGGATCCGCGGCCGGGGGTGCTTCTGAGACGGGAGTCGCCTCCGGAGAAACTTCGGTTGTTTCTTCAGGAGTTGATTCAGGGTTGTTCGTTGATTCGGTGTCGGTCATGGTGAGTTTCGAGAGTGGGAGAGGAAGGGGGAAAGCGCGGATATCGGGGAAACCGGGGGATTAGCCGAGGGTGCCGGGGGCTCGGTGGGGGGTCAGGGGTTCCAATTTCTGGGAAGTATGGGGATGGACATCACCCGCATACACCTTGAGTTTTTTCAGCATCTGCCGACCCAGACGGGTCTTGGGCAGCATTCGGGCGACGGCCTGTTCGACCAGTCGTTCGGGATGATGGTCGCGTTCCCAGCCGAAGGTACGGGATTTCAGGCCGCCCGGATAGCCGCTGTAGCGGGTTTTTATCTTCAATTCGGCCTTGCGACCGGTGATGACGATTTTTTCTGCATTCGTGATGACCACGAAGTCGCCGCAATCGACATGGGGGGTGTATTCCGGGCGATGCTTGCCCATGAGAATGGGGGCGATATGGGCGGCCAGCCGACCGAGAATCTGACCCTCTGCATCGGAATGCATCCAACGGCGGGTTATATCTCCGGGTTTGGCGAATGTGGTCTGACGAGGCATGATGGACACCGGGAGGAACGGGGAAAACAGGACAAAAAGCCGGATTTGGCGGGATGAATGCGGGATGTGGACACACCGACGCCCCGCCAACCGGAGCGAATCGTACAGCATATCCCGAATGAGAAATCTGTCAACCCACCCCCACCCCCGGAATTCAATCCCCAGTGGGACGGCCGTCTCGGCTGTCATCCCCCGATGTCTCCTTCCAGAAGCACCCGGACATGACAATCGCCCTCCAATCGGTCATGATAACTCTATTCCCCCCCTTGCTCAGGAGAACCCATCCATGATTGTCGTAAACACCGAAACCATCGCGGGCCATGAAATCGTCGAAATCAAGGGCCTCGTTCAGGGGAACACCATTCGGGCCAAGCATGTGGGTAGGGACATTGCCGCGTCACTGAAAAATCTCGTGGGGGGAGAACTCCGCGGATATACCGAACTGCTCACCGAGGCCCGGCGGCAATCTGTGGAACGCATGATGTCCCAGGCCCAGCAACTCGGAGCCAACGCCATCGTCAACATTCGTTTCACCACCAGCGCCATCACCCAGGGGGCGGCTGAGTTGTATGCCTACGGCACGGCGGTCACTATCCGACCGCTCGCCAATGGTTCCGCTCTTCCCGGTGAAGACTACACCGCCTTCGCTCCCGGCAGCAACGCCTGATTACGGATCAATTGTCTTATGGAAGATCCCGACCTGTTCAGCATAATTTTCAATTGCGGCCTCCCGCTGATGCTCTTCATCATCGGGTATGTGGTCGGTTCCACCGTGGAGCAGAATCATTTCCGAAGATTGGAACGGGAAGAAAAGAACCTCTACACCATTCCCATTTCCGATCTGAAATCGCTGCCCCCCGGGCTTCAGCAGAATCCCACGAGTTCCACACTGGTCAACGGCTCCGTGGTCATCGGCAGCGATTATTTCAAAACCGTCATGGCCATGATCCGAAAACTCATCGGGGGCGAGGTCCGAAGTTTCGAGCGCCTCATGGAACGGGCCAGGCGGGAAGCCATCTGCCGCATGTTGAAAAACGCCCATACTCAGCAGGCCATCGCAGTCATCAATGTACGGCTGGAAACCAGCAGCATCGGCCGCATGACCCGCAATCCCGCTCCCATGGTCGAAGTCATCGCCTACGGGACGGCGATCCTGAGCGCAACATCCGCTTGAATTATTTGTTGAGAAATTGAATAGTGAGCAAACGAATCCCTCGCGAACATGGCATAGAACACGAGCCGCATCTGCGTCCACAGGAAATCGTTCCCGATGACAGTAATTATCTGGATGAGGAGCCCGTCCGAGCGGGTGAGGTGGTTCCTGCGCCCTCCGCCGAAGAACTCGCGGAATCGTCCGTTTCGGATGAGCCGACGATGAAATGGCGGAAAATGGATCGTCGCGAAATGCCGGGTTTTGCAGAATATATGGCCGAACGAATCCGGACGACTCCCACGCATATCAAATGGTGGGCCGTGGTTGTCGCCGCCCTCGCCGCTGGCCCCTTCGCCATTCTGGGGGCGTTGATGGATGGGTTGGCCGGTCAGGGAGGCACTGGATTCATGGCGATTGTGATCTTCGGGCCGATCGCGGAGGAAATGCTCAAGATTGCCGGGATTCTCTGGCTGGTGGAGAAGAAGCCGTGGCTGGTCCCCAGTGGCGCCGTTCTGATCTGGGTGGGATTCCTCGGCGGGCTGGGATTTGCGGTTATCGAAAACTGGGTATATCTCTATGTTTACTATCCCCTTGATGCGGCAGAGGGGGTGGAAGTGGGAGTGGCCCATCTGGAGGAATGGCAGGCCCTGGCCGCGTGGCGGTGGAGTATCTGTCTCGCCATGCACGCTGTCTGCTCGACTATTGCCGCCATCGGGGTCAGCCGCATGTGGCACGGTATTGAGCGGACCGGCCAGCCCGCCCGGGTCTCCGCCGCCTACCCATTTCTTGTCGCCGCCATGCTTATTCACGGCGGATATAACGCTTTGGCCGTGGCTCTGTCGATGATGGGTCAGTCCCCCTGATTTGACGCGAACCGTTCCCGAGAGCACTTATGACGCAGGAAATGCAACCACCCACAAATCCATCACCGCCGGTGGATTATCCCCAACAGTTTGATACAGAACCCCCTGCTTCGCGCGGAGGGTCGAGGGGGATGACTGTTTTTGCCTGGGCGATTATTGTGCTCGTGATGATCGCGGGTGCGGTGGCTCAGTGGTATGCCTCTTCGGTGGAAGACCCGGGGCCGAATCCCGACGATCCCATTGGGGAGATCATGCTGGAGATTCAGGGGAAGAGTGTGCTCGGCGCCCTGGGAGAAACTCCCTCTTCGACGAATGAAATGTATGACGCCTTGGCACCGACGCTCAATACCGGAAGTGTGACCCAGCGCCAGCAGTTTGTTATCTTCGCCGCGGAAATCGCCGATGCCGAAACGGCGGCGGAAGTGCTGGATGAACTGGAGGATGATCTGGAAGAAGCCCGCACTCAGGCCGCCGGTAATTCCGAGACCTTCCAACTGACAGAGGAGCAACAAGCGGTACAGGATGTTCTGCATTTGCTTTATGGAAATGAGAGTTCGGGGGGAGATGACGACGGTGAATCACGCATCGCCCGTTTGAGCAACGGTCAAAAAGATGTGTTGAGAAATGAACTCGGGTGGTATGGTCGTCTTGCCACAGCCGAGGAAGGGTCGCCTAAGCGCAATGAAATGCTTGGGTCTGCAAAGTTGGGGACGGGAATTTTTGTCGGCGGATTGTTCGTGTTGGGCGGTCTGGGGTTTCTGGGGTTCATCGGCCTGATCGTTCTCATCGCCCTGTTCATCAGTCGCGAGAGTCGGAAAACCGGGCTGGGGGTGGGTCGCATTCCTCACGGCATTTATGCCGAAACCTTCGCCATCTGGCTGCTCCTGTTCTATGGGTTGCAATTGATTGCTGGAATTGTTGGCGCAATGATGCCTGAAAATGCCATGGTTTTTGTCATCCTCGCCTTTTTTTCCAGTTTGGCCGTCCTCGGCTGGCCAGTCATTCGGGGATGGGCATGGGGAGAGATCAGACGGGATATCGGATGGACCTTCGGGCGCACACCGCCATTGGAACCCATCATCGGGTTGGGAGGATATTTCATGGCTTTGCCCCTGCTGGCCATCGGTGTCCTGCTGACGCTGCTTCTTATACAAATTCAAGGAGTACTGGACGGAATGTTCGGCGATCCGGAAACAAATATTTTTTCCCCCATCGGCGGTCCTGCACACCCCATCATCACCGAAGTGGCGCAAGGTGGTTGGGCAGTACGGATTCAAATCCTTCTCGTGGCTTCGGTTGCTGCTCCCATTGTTGAGGAGACCATGTTTCGAGGTGTTTTGTATAGGCATCTCCGCGACTGGAGTAGTCGGTGGGGGGTTATCCTGAGCATTCTTCTCAGTGGAACCATCAGCAGCTTTGTCTTCGCCTTTATTCATCCCCAGGGTTGGGTGGCCATTCCCGCTTTGATGGGGCTTGCCTATGGATTCGTCATCGTACGAGAGTGGCGGGGGACGCTTCTTCCATCCATGGTGATCCACGGCGTATCAAATGGATTAGTAATGTCTTTACTCATGATGACCCTCAGCAGCGGCTAAAAAAGCACATTTCTGAGGGAAATCAGGAGAAAAGAGAAGAAAATGGGCTTTTTTTACATTTTTTTCTGCTTCAGGGACATTCTCGGAGTACCATTCATGAATAATCTCTGGGGTAGGGGGGTTGGATTGGGTTGTGGGGTTTGATTCCGGGTTTAGTTCCGGGACTTAATTCCGGGGGTGGAGATTTGTATGCGGTTTCTCAAAATGAATTCGACCATCATGGGCATGACGGCAGCCGGTGCTTTCCTGACCTCCATGAGTCACGCCTGCGAAATCCCTTCTGCCGTCCCGGTCGGTCCAACGAGTTCTCAAGTTGCGATCGTCTCCACCCTCGATCCCATTTTGCTGTTGGAGGAATTGATCGAACGCTATCAGCGATTGGTTTTGTATCGGGACACCACAGATGTGGTCCGTACTGTTCGCGATGCTCAAGGGGGAGAACAAACCGTTTCGACGCAGTTGGATTGTCGAGTTGCCGATGATGAACTGAGTATCGTTACTCCGGCTTCGCAAATGCGGAGTTCGTTCGGACTGAACCTGCCTTTTCGGGAATCCGAATCCATGAAGCGATACCGGAAGCGGTATCAATATTGGCTTGCTCCCCACATGGCCATAGGATTCAGCAAGCATCCCCTCGACGATCTTCAGGGCGGATCAACACATATCCTTCAGGCGACCGAAGCCCGTTCCGTCACGGTTGAAGATCGTCACATGGTGCGCCTGAAAATTGAATCGAAACCACGACCCGGGAAAAAGAACGGCAACTTCATTTCCCTGTTCATTAATCCAGATTCCATGCTGGTCGAGCGAGTCGAGGAAAAACGCCATCTCCCCGGCGGTAAGGTGCAGACCACTATGTTCAATATCACCCCGACCATGGTGGTGGATATCGAACCCACAGATACTGATCCAGTCCTCAAAGATCCGATCATCACCCCCGGCACACCTTCTGAACCATCAGTCCCTGCTTCACCTTTGGTTCCTGATTCGCCCACCATTCCCCTCACGGTTCCCGTTTCGTCGGAACCCTCCACTCAAGACAGTCCTGGTGAAATTGATCCGGTTGGTGAACCAGCTTCCGACCCTCGGCCCGAGCCCGTCCCTTCACCGGTTACTCCCCGCAAACCTTAATTCTTTCTTCAACTGACGGAAAGTGTCGGCTGGACAAATTCACCGGAAAGGGTGGCGATCGAAATCTGACTGGCCAGATTCTGGCACAATCGATCCAATTCTTTTCCCAGGGTTTCATTACCTTCCCAGTTTTTCAGGGGTTCGCCGGCATCGCTGTTGTGTCGCAGATCCATGTGAATCGGAACTGCACCCAGGAAAGGCAGTTGCATTTCCTGAGCCAGCATTTCTGCTCCGCCCCGACCGAAGAGGTCATATTCCTTGCCGTCATCCCCGACGAAATAACTCATATTTTCTACGATGCCGAGACGGGGCACCCCGAGATGCTCGAACATCTTTACCGCACGGCGAGCATCGTCTTGGGCCACCCGTTGGGGCGTACACACAATGACTGCTCCAGTAAGGGGTAACAGTTGGGCCAGGGTGAGCGGCACATCACCCGTACCCGGAGGCAGATCAACGATGAGGTAGTCCAGTTCACCCCAATCGGTCTGGGCCGCCAGTTGGGTAAATGCGCTGTGGGCCATGGGGCCACGCCAGATGAGGGCTTTTTCGGGGGGGACGAGCTTGCCGATACTCATCGATTTAACGCCGTAAGTGCTGAATGGGACTAGAGTTTGGCCTTCGACAATGGTTTGTAAATTGTCGAGGCCGAGCATGGCGGGGATGGATGGGCCATAAATATCGCCGTCGAGGAGGCCGGTTTTTGCACCCAATCTGGCGAGGCCTACGGCGAGGTTTACGGAGATGGTGGATTTTCCTACGCCGCCCTTGCCGGCTCCTACGGCGATGACATGTTTGACATTGGGGAGGGGGTTTGCTTCATCCTGGAGCTTTTGGTTGGTTTTTCTAACATCAGCGGTGAACTCGACTTGCAACGATTCTATGGTTTCGCCGGCGTCTTGCGCACGGAGGTGGACGGCTTTTTCTATGTCGGCCCGGATGCGGTCTTTCATGGGGCAGGCAGGGGTGGTGAGTTCGATGGTGAGTTGTAAGTTGTTGCCGTTGATGAGGATATCTTTGACCATGCCGAGGGAGACGAGGTCTCGATGGAGGTCGGGATCCTGGACGGTGGAGAGGGCATCGGTGATGAGTTGTTTG
>CAZLXE010000127.1:0-7115 GCA_964563005.1 uncultured Isosphaeraceae bacterium | reverse complement strand
GTATGACACGCCGCACACACCACACCACTGTGGCCTCCCGTGAGCGGGAAATTCGAGGAATGATTGAAGTTTCCTCCGCCCCAGCCGAAAATCGTGTGGCACTCTGTGCAGTTGGTGCTGAATCCCGACTGCTGATGATTCGGGCTGGTGGTCTGTTGGAAATCGGTCATATGGCACCCCGCACAATCCGTGGACAACCCCTCAAAGGTGCCGCCCACATGACACGCCGTACACGAAATGGCCCCATGCTGACCGGCCAACGGGAACGATGGAGGATGACTGATCGCCGCGGGCTTCCACGCCGTCTGCTGATGGCACTGGGTGCAGTCGTCCGACCATCCCTGCTGAGCGTGATTCGGACTCACCACACTTGCCGCGTCGGCGGCATGGCACGAAACACAGGATGGATCCAGACCGGCAAAATTACCCGTCGATGCCCCGGCATGACAACGATTACAGGCCACCGCTGCATGCGCACCGATGAGTGGGAACCGCGTTTTATTATGCTGGGTGATGGCCCCTCTGGGCAACCATGTTTCTTCGGTATGACACAGTGTGCAGGTATGACCGAGTTTTCCTCGGTGAATGTCTTCATGGCATCCGGCGCACCCCTGAGCCGCAAATGCCGACACTTCTCCCCGATCATTATGGCACATCAGACACGGCACCCGGGCATGCGCTCCGCGAAGTTCAGTCCCCGTTTCCCGCGCATGATCGAACATAAAATCATTCTTGATCGAATTCCAATTTCCTCCCAGATGGCACAGAGAGCAATCCGCGGGGAAGGTGTCATGAGGCACCACCGGCCCGTGATCCGGATTCCACCCCTGCCGCTGAATCATCGACTGACAGGCCACCAGGCCAAGCAACAGCGACACCCCCATCGTCACTTTGCGCCGATTCAGTCTGCCTGTCGCGTGCTGGTTGGTATGGATCATGGTCGCGCTCCTTTAGAAACTGTATTCCACATATGCACCCACGGTGTAGGCGTTGGCGTTGTCCCCAAAGTTGTAATCTGCATTAAGACTATAATTCCAAGCCCCCTTCCGCCAGTCGAAACCACCCCGAATTGTGTGTCTTAATATGTTCTCGGCCCCGAGTATGTTGCCCAGGGACCCGAAACGGAACAATTCATACCCCAGCGAAGCGTTAATCTCACCGAACGACGCCCGGCTTTCGATGCGAAATCCGGACCCACCATTTGTCGGACCTTCCGTAAAATATGCGTTTGCGTGCAATGAGGGCCAGTGCCCCGTCACATCCACCCAATCCACACCCACATCTCCTCCGAAACCGTCATCCGCCTGATCCATCCAGTAATCCACCCGGGCGGAATAGCGAAGGGCATCAGAATGCCGGATCCAACCGGAGAGATCGAAGCGATCCACCCGTCCATCCCGAATCAATTCCACCGGCAGGGTGGCGAACTCCGCCCGCTTCAACTCGGGCCAGGTCGTCCTCGAATATGAGGTCGATGAGCCCCATTCCCGCCCCGGACTATAACTCGCCTGCGTCCGAAACTCCGTCAGTTCGATGCCTTTATCCTTGATTAAATCACCTTCCGTATACACATCCGCCCGCCATGAAGTGTAAAGCCATAATCCTTTGATGGGGCGAACATTCAACCGACCCAGAATCTGATCGCGATCCGGTAAGCCATTGTGCCAGGTTTTTTGATACGCCACCAGCGCCGACAGATGATGCTCCGCCTCAGATTGATAATTGGCGAAGGCATGAAATCCGATATCCTCGGCAAAATCATTCGAAGGGAACGGACGGGGATACGACCCCACTCCCGCTCCCAACCGAAAACCGTACGGCAGGTGCAAGACGCCTTCCGCCCCATCGATCAAACCGATTTCCGGCAGATAAATCGAATAAAACCGTCCTCCCTCGAATCGATATGTTGAGAACTCCTTACCTCCCAGCATGTAGGACAGACGATCGATGCGGAGACGATCATCGACACTGCGATCGCCGATGATATTCGCCGTTCTCCGCTCCACTTCTCCTGCGAACAACAGACGCCCCCCCTTTGCAAAGAGATTGGTGGCCTCGATCCAGGTGCCCACCCGGTAGAGGTCATAATCGCTGGCGCGACCGCTGCCTCGATCCCGGGTCAATAAGGACTGCATAAACACGCGGCCGTCAAAAGTCACCGGTCGTTCCTCCGGTTTAAGTCCGAATGCGGGCGCCAACAGGGGGACATCTTCCTCTTGATCGTCGAGCGTGCGAGTCCAGGGAGGATGATCGGGTACGACATTGGTTTCCGCTCCATCTCCCGGAGGGAGCGGCTCGCCCCCTGCCCCCCCAGTCGCCACCGGAACATCCATTTCTCCAGAGGTCCCCACCGGAGGCAGAGGAACCCCAATCGGCATTTCAACCCGGGCGTTATTCGAGGAGACATCCTGCACAACTCCCTCCACCGAGGCGCTGCCCGTAGGATAAAACCGCACGCGCAATCCCGGCTCCACTCCCGCTCCGCGCCCCCGATCGATGAACACACTCCGGCCGGCGCCCGCCGTCACCGTAACCTGAATGCGCACAATATCTGGAACCTGGCTCAATGCCGACACCGTCAACGCCATCGTGATGACTGCAATGATCGCGTGTTTCATGGTTGCTCCATTCCTTCAAGTCGTCTCGAATCGTGACAATCACTGCATTCCACTCCCAGCGGTTTATAGCGCACCACCGATTCCCCAGTTGGGAGTTCATAAGGTTTGTGACAGGCGTCACAGTCCAGCGTGATGTGGTGCTCATCGAGGACAAACCGCGAATCAAGTTGATGATCGAAATGAATGTCCTGAAAAGTCAACGCCTCATGGTGACATCGCGTGCAGTCTGTTACCGTCTCGACAGGCCTGAGAAATTGATTCATATGAGGATCTTCATGACACTCATAACATTCCGTTGGCGCTTCCCCCAGCGACCAACCCCGCCCGTTGTCTTTCGGTGTTCGAGCGTGGCAATCAGTGCATTTCGCCGTTGCATGGGCCCCTTTCAGTGGCTCACCCGTCCAAAGCAGATGCGCTTCCGATGACCACCGAACCTCCGTGAAACTCTCCGTCACATGGCACCGTGCACATCCGGCCCGTCCTTCCACTTTCACCGGCATATCCGGTTGGTCATAAGTTCCATCATGCTCGTCCTCGTGGCATTCCCCACACGCCGTCGCCGTAGGAACGAACTGACGCATCTCCCCCTTCCGCTTGTGACAGGCCGCACACGACACCGCCCGATGCCCCCCGGTCAGAGGAAATTGACTTTTGGCGTGATGATTAATCTCAAAATCGCTGGGGAGAAAATGGCTGGATGCATGGCACTCAACACAGCGTCCTTTGGTGAACCCGCTCTCGAACTGACCTTCATGCGGATCGCCGTGACACGCTTTGCAGTCATCCCGAGTCCGTCCCGGATAAAACTCCAGAAATCGTTCGGGACGATCCGCCGTATCCGCCAGCCCCTCCCGCCGATTGAACTTTGCATGACAATCCACACAATCCACACTCTGATGAGGCGACTCCAATGGAAATCCGGTTGCTGCATGAAGTTCCGGTGGCATGGTCGAGGCCTCCCCCAGAAATGATGCATGAACCACCTCATGACAGATCGAGCAATTATCCTCACTGTCCTGGCGAGTGATTTCCTCCACTGCTTGAATAAAAGATGAGCGATGGGGAGAGCCGTGACAAGCGGAGCACTTGCGAACTGTCCGCGGCGTGGCCCGACCTTCTTCAATCAGATACTCACTCTGATTCTTGTGACACTCCTTGCACGCCCGTTCATCGTGCCCCCCGATCAAGGGAAACACGGGGTCGTGCTCGAATTCCGCCACCTGGTCAAACGGATACGATTGTCCGTGACAGGATGCACAATCATTCTTCAATTCACCATTGTGCACATCCTCGTGGCAGGTGCTGCAGTTCTGGGTTAGCCCGATGAATCGCCGTTCACCCTCCAACAATGACGCCGCATCCGCCTGTGAATGACATTCCCAGCATTCGAGTTGCTCATGAAAACCTTTCAACCCGAAATTCTCAACATGCCGGTGATCGTAACGATCCCGATCCGATATGCCCGCGGCATGAAAACTATAGTCCGTCACCAGTCCCAACATGCCCCCCACATGCTCCCGATGACAACTTCCACACGCCTGAGAATCCTCCCGATCCAGCGTGCCGTGCAAACCCTGTGAGTTCCGGAATTGATTCTCGATTGTTTCGTGGCACACCGCACAGGAATCGGCCATGCTCTCCCCTTCTTTTCCATGGCACTGGACACATCCGGCGCCCCCCTGCAATTCCGGCACTTCCGCATGACTGGCGTGCAGAGGACCGGGTGAAATCAGCGCAGAAGTTTCCCATAGGGCCAACCCCACCACCATGGCCAGCGTCACCATCCCTATCAGCAGGCGGATCATACTCATGACCCGCCCCCCATAGATCGATTTCTTTTTCTTCACGGGGTACTCGCCCCCATAAATGGCAGTTCATCCCACGCAATGTCCGCGAATCGTACGGCGGAAAATATATGAGCCGCCGCCAGCGTTATCATCACCACGGCCAACCAGCGGTGAAAATACCGCCACGATGAGAACAATGAGCGAATCTCCTCATAATGTGTTACCAGCAGCGTCAATCGATAGGCCCGACGAGCCAGAATAATGATGTGACGCAATTCGCGATCGGAAATACCCTCCTGCATGCCTTCAATCCGGATTCTTCCCAGGAGACGCCGCAACCGAAACTGCCCCACGATCATCACTTCCATTCGACTTAAAAAGCCCGGACGCCATCGTCCCTCTTTAATCAATTCGTTCACTCGATCCTGCACCCGACCCCCGAATCCACGCCCATCGCGATCCATATCTCCCGAAAGAGTGGCGAGACGGCTCTGCAGTTCTTCCAGATTGACCACCGCCCCGCTCGCCGCTCGAGGCGCCAGCGCATACAGGTACCGACCGATGGAACCCGTCACCACCACAATGCCCAACGCCATAAACGCATGCCCCCCCACCGTGTTCTTGAAAGAAAATCCAGAATGAATCAACACACAGAGAAAGCCCACCAGGCCCGTGAAGACATGCATCGACATCCAGAGTCGAATCGACCCCGGCCATCTGCTGCCCCACTTCGGCGATTTTCTCACCAGGTAGGCGAGATTCCATAGGAAAAGCACACATGCCACCAAACCGAACGACAACCCCACCGCCCCATCAGGACGAAGCCACGCATGTTCCACCAACCCCGGGCGCAGCGCGGGCTCCTCGCCGTAGTATCGAAAATGCCAGGATCCCCAACCAATCATCCCCAGCGCACACACCAGCGTCATCGACAGTGCCCGCATCAGCCCCCCGGTGCGATCCAGTGATTCTGTTTCGGGGGGTCGATCGTTCGGATCGAACGATACCCCGGCTTCTTCCAACAGACCAAATGGTGGTATCCCCCCCGCAAACACAAACACCTCGTCGTTCGGAAGCACGATCTCCTCAGATTCATCCTCCCCTCCCCCCTTCAACTTCACCTGCTTCGCTTCAATCTCAAGCACCTGACTGCTGAATAATGCCTTGATTTTTCCTTCGTGAAGCGCCTGGCGGATATTTGATTCATTCCTCGCTTTTAAACGGAAAAAATCCTTCTTGCGATACGAAAGCGTCACCGTATTGCCCGGCTGGGCAGACAACCCCAGCGCCGCCTCAATGGCACTGTCCCCCCCCCCCACCACCAGAATATGCTGGTTGGTATGCGATTGGGCATCCAGCAGACTATACGCCACCTTCGCTTGATCCTCTCCCGGCACATCCAATTTCCGAGGAGTCCCCCGCCTCCCCAGTGCCAGACACACATGATGCGCCTTCATCTCGCCCTGACTGGTGGTCAAGACAAACACCCCGTCGTCACCTCGATGAAATTTTTCCAATCGTACACCCGTCTGAATAGGCAGATCGTGTGTCCCCGTCACTTCTTCCCAGATGTCAATCAACTCCTCCTTCTCATAGGTTAACTTTGTCAGTTTCCCGTGCAGAGGCAGATTCATCGGCTGCGTCATCACCAATTTCCGCCGGGGATACGACGCCACCGTGCCTCCGATATGATCCTCCTGCTCGATGGTGACGAATTCCAATCCCAATTCCTTCGCCCGCAACGAGCACGCCAGACCCGCGGGACCAGTCCCCACAATCAGCAGATCGACCACCTCATCATCACTCGTTGGTTTCTCCACTTCCGTAATTCGAGTCCCCACGGCATCCGCCACCGCCGATCCCTGCGTAATCGCCGTACGCACCAAAGCAAATCCACCCAACTCTCCCATCAAAAACAGGCCCGGCACTCCCACCACCTCCAGATCCGGCATCAAAGCGGGAAGATCTCTCCGATCGCTCAAATCGCCCAAGGTCAGAGCAATGGCTCCTACCGGACATGCCGTGGCGCAGAGTCCATGTCCCACGCACCGCGCTCCATGCACCACTACCGCCTGACCGTGAATCAGTTCCAGTACCCCCTCCTCGGGACACGCTCTGATACAGGTGCCGCACCCGATGCATTTGGAAATATCAACATCTGGATGCTGCAGCCGCGCCTGGTGGCTCCCTCGATCCTTCGCATCCGCCAATTCCCGATGATTCTTCGCGTACTGCCGCAATTCACTACGGCGACGAAGCAGCACCAGGAAGACCAGCCCCATGAGGAGCGTCGGTCCCCAGGCCATAAGCCAGCCCGCGGGATGGAGGGAGCCAATGAGCATGACGACGCATGGCTATCGACTCAATATTAAGCAAACTTCGTAGTCCATCCGTCAACTCTCCATCTTCTTCCACCGTCCGGTATGCCTGCGCCAACTGAGGAATATTCAACGATACTTCCACTTGGGAAATACAATCAATGCCGAGTATCTTTAAGTGGCATACATCCTCTTTCAGGGCTGTCCTCACGATCCATTCCAACTCAATGATTACCCCAGGGCCTCGATTATCAGCCGTCCGATAAACCGAGATTTTTGGATGCCTGAAAAGAATCCATAGATTTTCCAAGCATAAAAGTGTCTTTCCATACCCCCCAAACCTAAACGCGGATGGCAGGGCTCGAACCTGCAACCTTCGGTTTCGTAGACCG
>CAZLXE010000126.1:1658-7219 GCA_964563005.1 uncultured Isosphaeraceae bacterium | reverse complement strand
TCCGGGGGACCAAAATTACGGCTTGCGACCAGGAGGCATAAGAGGATGCGGATCAATAGAAAGTACCGGGGATTCCCCCTCTCATCTCTTCATGGAATGATGGCAATCCTCTGCGCCCTTGCCACCGCCCCCACCGCCCTCGCGCAGGTGCAAACCCAACTCCCCACCACCGTAAACGACTTCTTCCATCCCGGCTCCCAACCCAACTCCCTCGTCGATGTAATCCAGCCCTCCAACAACTGCGCGGGCTGTCACGGCCAGTACGACGACCTCTCCGACAGCGAACCCTGGGATGGCTGGGTCGCCTCCATGATGGGCCAGGCCGCCCGCGATCCGGTGTGGCATGCCGCCCTCGCCATCGCCAATCAGGACGCCGCCAACGCGGGCTTCCTCTGCATTCGCTGCCATTCCCCCCAGGCCTGGCTCGAAGGCCGGGCCGTGCCCACCGACATGTCCGCCTTCATCCCCACCGATTTCGACGGCGTCACCTGCCATGTCTGCCACCGTCTCGTCGATCCCGTCGCCGACCTCGCAAACCCCCTCTCCGATACCGGAATTCTCGCCGCCCTGCCCTTCCCTCCCCAACACGCGGGCAATGCCGGGTATGTGCTCGATCCCATCGATGTCCGCCGCGGCCCCTTCGATGACATCCTCTGGAACATGCACGAACCCACCCCCATCATCTATTCCCCTCACCACCGGGAAGCCCGGCTGTGCGGCACCTGTCACGATGTCAGCAACCCCGCCTACACCCGCCAGCCCGATGGAACCTACACCCTCAACGCCGTGGATACCGCCCATCCCGATCCCACCACCGATCCTCACGAAATGATGCCCGAACAGCGAACTTACAGCGAATGGCTCCACAGCGATTTCGCGGGCGCCGGGGTCGTGTTTCCCGATGGCCGCTTCGGCTCCACCATTCCCGGCGGTCTCGTCCAGTCCTGCCAGGATTGCCACATGCCCCCCACCAACGGCGGGGGCTGCGTCTTCTGGGCCATCCCCCCCCTCTTTCCCCGAACCGATCTTCCCCAACACACCTTCGCCGGTGTGAACTCCTGGGTATTGCAGGCCGTGTTCGATGAGCATGGTTCCGCCACCACCGGCCTGACCCAGCCCAGGGTCGATGCCGCCCGGGCCCGAGCCGTCAACATGCTGCAGAACGCTTCCGACCTCATGGTGCGCCGCCTCGGAAACGAACTCGAAGTGCGGATCGTAAACTTCTCCGGCCACAAACTCCCCACCGGCTATCCCGAAGGCCGCCGCATCTGGGTCAATGTGAAATTCTATGATGCCGCGAACGCCTTGCTCACCGAACACGGCGCCTACAACCCCACCACCGCCACCCTCGATGAAGCCACCACCAAAGTGTACGCCATGCACCTCGGCATCGACGCCGCCACCGCCTCCGCCACCGGTCTCGCTGCAGGCCCCACCTTCCACCTCGTCCTCAACAATGTCATCCTCGAAGACAACCGCATCCCCCCTCTGGGCTTCACCAACGCGGCCTTCGAGGCCATCCGCGCCCAGCCCGTGAATTATGCCTACGCCGATGGCCAATATTGGGACGACACCCGCTTCGCCATTCCCCCGGGAGCCGTCCGCGCCGAAGCCCGCCTCTTCCACCAGACCTCCTCCCGGGAATACATCGAGTTCCTCCGCGATGCCAACACCACCAACACCGCCGGCCAGACCCTCCACAACGCCTGGGTCGCCACCGGAAAAAGCGCCCCCATCCCCATGGACTTCTCCGATTTCAACCTCGCCACCGCCATCGTCGGCGACACCAACGGCAACGGAACCGTAAACATCGACGACCTCGTCAATGTCCTCAATGCCTTCGGTCTCTGCCCCCCTCCCGCCTTCTGCCCCGAAGACTTCAACGGCAACGGCCTCATAAACATCGACGACCTCGTAACCCTCCTCAACAATTACGGCTGACCCCCGGAATTCTGCCTCCCTCCCCCGTGAATGAATTCCATCTCAGTTTGAAATCATCAGTTTCTTCCCAGAACAACGAGATCCCTCAAGCCGACCGCTGCCTCCTACCCAATCCCCAGATCTTTGACCGTAAACAAACTCTCAAAGACAAACCCCGCCCCCTCGATGTTTTCCCGCGCTCCTTCCAATCGATCGATCGTCGCAATAATGGATAGCACCGAAGCCCCGACATCTCCGATTATCTTCGCCGCCTCCAACACCTGCCCACCGGTCGTGGCAATGTCTTCGAGAATCACCACTCGGTCACCCGATTCCAGAGTCCCTTCCAGTTGCTTCGCCGTACCGTACTCTTTCTTCTGATTCCGAATAAACACGCAGGGCAACCCGGCGGCCATGGAGGTTGTGGTCACCAGGGGAATTCCCCCCAATTCCGCTCCCGCCAGCCGCGTTGTTCCCTCGGGCAGGCGCTCCTCGAACATGACACCCAATGCCTTGAGGATGTCCGGCTGCGTGGAAAACCGATATTTATCCAGATAAAATTTGCTCGAACGCCCGCTCCGCAGGGTGAACTCTCCCCGGAGCAGAGCAGTATCAGCAATTCGTTGGGCCAGACGATCTCGATTCATGGTCGGGGCAGAGGTCATACGAGCATCGTAGAAACATTTTTTTCGCCTGCTGCTCGCAAAGCGTCAATCCGGCCGATATGATGCTCCCCATGACCTCAGTCTGCTTTTATTTCCAGATTCACCAACCCTTCCGCCTCCGCCGCTATTCGGTGTTCGATTCCGATCCGTTTTACTTCGACAGTGAAGCAAATCGGCTCATCTGCGAGAAAGTCGCCTCGAAGTGCTACCGACCCGCCCTGACAAAAATTCTCGATCTTGTGCAGCGGCATGAAGGACGATTTCGCCCCTCTTTTGCCGTCACCGGTGTTGCCCTTCAGCAATTCGAAGAATGGGCTCCGGACATCATCGACTTATTGCAGAAACTTGCCGCCACCGGTGCCGTCGAGTTCATTGCCGAAACCTCCCACCACTCCCTGAGTTTTCTTTTTTCCCCGGATGAATTCACCGCTCAAGTCGCCGATCACCACCAATGCCTGACCAGACTGTTCGGCGCAGAACCCACCGTTTTCCGAAACACCGAACTCACCTACTCCAATGATCTCGCCACCCATATTGCCTCGCTTGGTCAATATCGGGCGATTCTCTGCGAAGGTGTCGACCGATTGCTTGGCTATCGCTCTCCCAATTACCTCTACCAACCCCCGGAATCTCCACCCCCACTCCCGGAATCAGAGGCGAGTACAAGGAATAATCACGGTTCTGGTCGATCGCCTCTCAAACTCCTTCTCAAAAACTACCGGCTCAGCGACGACATCGCCTTCCGCTTCTCCGACCGCAACTGGAGCGAATGGCCCCTCGATGCCGATCGCTTCGCCCGCTGGGTCAATCAGATCAACGGCGATGGTCATGTCTGCAATCTCTTTATGGATTTTGAAACCCTCGGGGAACACCAATGGGAAGACACCGGCATCTTCCAGTTCCTCGATGCCCTGCCCGAAAAAATCTTCGACATCAACCCCGGCCACAACGATTTCCTCACCCCCAACCAGGTCGTCGATTGCTATGAGCCAGTTGGGGTGTACGACGCCCCTCACATGACCTCCTGGGCCGACACCGAACGCGATCTCTCCGCCTGGCTGGGCAACGCCATGCAGGAAAACGCCGCCACCGAACTCTACGCCCTGGAAAAGACCGTCAAAGAGCAACACGACCACGGCGATGAATATATTCTCGAAGACTGGCGCAAACTCACCACCTCCGACCATCTGTATTACATGTGTACGAAATACTGGGCCGATGGCGATGTCCACAAATATTTCAGCCCCTACGACAGTCCCTACGATGCCTATATTAACTTCATGAATGTCCTCGACAACATACGCATCCGGGCGGGCGGCAAACGGGATCGGGAAAAAACCGGGATCCCCTCCGTCAGTTCCTCAGTATAAGAACATAATGACCCCGTCTCGCTCAGCCCGAATCCCCTCGTTGGTGGAGGTCCTGATCTCCCTGGCGATCATCGTGCTCCTCCTCGCCACCCTTCTTCCCACCCTCAATCAGGCCCGCTCGAACAGCCGCCAATTGGGGTGCCAGGCAAATCTTAACTTGCTCGGACAGTCCTGGGGCGTATATCTGGGCGATCATAACCACCGATTCCCCACCATCGAAGTCGAACCCGCCTGGCATTACGCCGGCGTCAAATTCGATACTCACAACACCCCTCTGCGACTCCTCACCAATCGCCCCCTCAACGATTATCTTCCGAATGTGCGCGGTGATCGACCCAACATTCACCCCCTGCTCTGTCCCGGCGACTGCGGCATCGTCAGCCCCTCAGGCCTCGCCGGCACCGGTCGCCGAACCTGCTTCCGGGCCTTCGGCACAAGTTATCGGGCCAACAGCCACCTCTTCAATGCCCCCTCCTCCTCCCCCGAACCCTCTTCGCCTGAAAAACCAGACGCTCCCCAGGGGGAATCCCAGACCAATTCGCAAACCGATGCCCATTCTCCGGGCCTCTCCCTGACTGCCATCACCGCCACCCCCTCCCGTCTCCTGCTCATGGGTGATCCCCTCTGGTTTGAAGTGGCCGAGGAAACCCGACGCGATGCTACCTGGCATGACGATGATCGTACCGGCAACTTCCTCTTCCTCGATGGCTCCGTGCGAACCATGCGCATGCGCCCCAAGCGAGTAACCGGCCCGGTGGTATACGATCCGCTCGAGAGCGATTAGCCACCATCTCTTCGACTCCTCCCCCTACAATCCTCCCATGTCCCGTACCCTGCTCCGCATCGTCACCGCGATTCGTCTCACCCGGCTGATGATGGCCTTCGGGGCAGTCGGCGACCTGTGGTTTATCATTCTCTATACGAGAGCACGGCGGGGTGAATATGTAATGTTGGAGCATCTGCAGGAAATGCCGGTCGCTTCGGCTCTGGTGATCGGAGCGGTTATTGCCGTCGGGCTGTTCGCCTACGGAGCCGCCCTCAACGATATTCTCGATGTACGCCACGATGCCCTGTTCAGCCCACAGCGACCTATCCCCGCTGGACGCATCCGCCTCGGTCAGGCCATCGTGGTTGCGGTGGGTGCTCTTCTTATCGCCACCCTCGCCGCCAGCGCCTTCGGCGAAGCCGCCCTGAGATTGACGCTTCTCGTCGCGACCGGCATTCTTTTCTACAACGCTGCGGGAAAATATATTCCCGGTGTCGGCGTGGTTACGGTGGGACTGATCCACGCCGCACACATGCTGATCCCCAATCACGAACTCACCTTCACCCTGCCCGTGTGGTTGGTTCTCACCCATACCCTCGCCATCGCGGTGCTGGTGCATATGTACGAAGACAAACGCCCCCGCTTCTCAACCCGTTCGCTCATCGCCATAGTCGTGGCCTGGGTGTTCTGGTCTGTCATCATCATCGGCGCCGGTGTGCTGCGCCTGAAAACTGTGTGGCCGCAACATGTGTCGGGGTGGGGGGCGGCCTATCCCATCGCCGCCGTCATCGGATTCCTCATTGTGGCCCGATGGAAAACATCGCCAGCCCGTTTGAACCC
>CAZLXE010000126.1:0-1558 GCA_964563005.1 uncultured Isosphaeraceae bacterium | reverse complement strand
TCCGGGTCTATTTCCGGGGGTGTGGCGGCGGAAAAACTGAAACGCTATGGCGCCATGTGGCAGGTGTTGTATGGTGCCGCCTGGCTCATGGCCATCGGCCTGCCTCAGGATGCACTGCTGATCGGAAGTTTCGCGGTCGTCGGTTTTCTCGCCATGACGCTCATCAAGGAAATGACCGGCTATTCCGATCGTCCCGTCACTTACCGGGTGTAGCCGGGGCGATGACCGCACCTTTCTCATGGGTCCACTGGGTAATATTCTCCTCTCCGCTCGTATCCGGATTCGCATGCCTGATCCCCGCCGCAATCAGACCCATAAACAGTGGCTGAGGCGAAAGCGGACGGCTGGTCAATTCGGGATGAAACTGGGCCGCCACAAAATAGGGATGAATCTCCGGCGCAAGTTCCAGAACCTGCATGATGGGATGTTTCGGATGCCGACCGCTGAAAATCAATCCTGCCTTGGTGAGTTGATTGATATAGTCCGGCTCCACCTCATATCGATGGCGAAAGCGTTCCCGGATACTCGTTTTCTCCCCGAACAAACGGGAAGCGAATGATCCCTTCTGAATAACGATGTCCTGCGCCCCCAATCGCATCGTTCCCCCCATGCCTTCGATCTTCTTCTGTTCCGGCAGTTCGGCAATCACGGCATGAGGAGTCTGCGCATCGAACTCCGTCGAGTCCGCCTTCTCCAACCCCAACACATTCCGCGCATACTCAATCACCGCCACCTGAAATCCCAGACAGATGCCCAGATACGGAATGCCGTGTGTACGCACATATTCCACACAGAAAATTTTTCCCTCCACCCCGCGCTGTCCGAATCCGCCCGGCACGATCACCGCATCAATTCCCTCTAACTGAGCCGCCACATTATTTCTCGTAATGTCAGAAGTATCCAACCATTCAATCTCCACCGCACACGACAGATGCGTCGAAGCATGCTCTATCGCTTTATCAATCGAGGCATACGCATCACGCAACGCCGCATACTTCCCCAGAATTCCCAGCCGCATGGTGTGCTTTCGGGGAGCCGTGATTCTTTCCGCGTACGAGCGCCACCGCGCCCGGGCCTGATCTTCCTGACGCGGCTTCACCTTCCCATGCAGGTTCAACAGGGAAAGAATCTGTCCATCCAATCCTTCATCGTGCATCGCTTCGGGAATCGTGTATATCGACTCCCGATCGTGCATGGAAAACACCCGGTGCAGCGGTACATTCGAAAACATCGAAATTTTCTGCTTCACCGTCTCCGTCACCGGCTGCCGCGCCCGACACGCAATTAAATGCGGCTGAATGCCCGTCCCCATCAATCGCTTGATCCCCAACTGTGCCGCCTTCGATTTCTGTTCTCCCAGAATCTGCGGCTCAATCACATAAGTCAACGCCACAAAACAGGAAGATTGCGGCCCTTCTTCAAACGCCAGTTCCCGCAACGCCTCGATATAAAAACCGTTCTCATAATCTCCCACCGTTCCCCCGATTTCCACAAATAAAACATCCGCCGCCCCCCCCCCCCCCCCCCCCCCCCCCCCCCCCCCCCCCCCCCGCCCCCC
>CAZLXE010000125.1:0-7273 GCA_964563005.1 uncultured Isosphaeraceae bacterium | reverse complement strand
AGATGGCGGTGGGTGAATCAAGCACCTCGAAGCCGGTGGCCCGGATGCCTTCCCGGGCGTAGGCGACATTAGTCCGGAGTTTCTCGACCCGCTGCGGCTCGTTCATGAGGATTTCGATGGCCCGGTTGGCGGAGCAGGCGACGGTGACGGGAAGGGCGTTGGTGAAGAGGGTGGGCCTGGCTCTTTGGATGATCATGTCGATGCCGCGGCGGGAACCCGCGAGATACCCCCCCGCTGCTCCACCGAGGGCTTTGCCGAGAGTGCCGGTGAAGAAATCGATGTCAGCCCCGGCCATGCCGTAGTGCTCGTGGGTGCCTCGGCCGGTTTTTCCCATGACCCCGGTGCCGTGGCTGTCATCGACGGCAAGGAGGGCGCCGTATTCGGTGCAGAGAGAACGGATGTTGGGCAGATTGGCGATGTCGCCTTCCATGGAAAAGACGCCGTCGGTGATGACCCAGTGGACGCCATCGGGGTATTCCGCATTCGCCCTGGCCAATGCGTCTCGAAGAGAATCCATATCGCTGTGTTTGTAGACGATGCGCTTGATGTCCTTGTTAATCCCGACGCAGAGGCGCATGCTGTCGATGATGCAGGCGTGGTTGAGTTCATCGGAAATGATGACATCGCCCGGCTCGCAGAGGGTGGGGAGGAGGGCTTCGGTGGCGGTCCAGCAGGAGACGAAGGTGTAGGCGGCTTCGACGCCCAGGAATCGGGCGATGGTGGATTCGAGGGTTTGATGGGGATCAAATGTGCCACAGATGAAACGGACGGAGGCGGTTCCCGCCCCATATTTTTCGATGCCCTCGATCGCAGCCAGTTTGACCTCGGGGTGGTTGGCGAGGCCGAGATAGTTGTTGGAGCAGAAGCAACCGACCTCGCCGTAGTCGCGGAGGGTGATGGACGGCCCCATCGGGCCTTCGATCATCTGAAGATGCTTGAGTTGGCCGGTGTCTTTCAGATGCTGCAGGGTGGTATCGGTACGGGCGGCGAAACGATCGGTGCTGGTTTGCTGGGTCACGGGCATGGTTTGATTCCTTGCGATGAGACCGGGTATTGTAGGGTTTTTCAGACTTACCAGCCCCATCCCTTCCATTGGGCAATCAACCAGATCAGGGCGATGGTCGCCAACCCGCCGAGGACCGCCCCGACTATTTTCCAGATGCTCCACGGCCGCTCCCCCTGCACTTCGCCGGTGCGGGCGTTGATGAGGATGCGAAAGACCCGGTCACGATAGCGGTAGGCGCTGATCCACACGGGCAGGAGGATGTGCTTGAAGGTGATGTTGTCGTGCCTGATGGAGAGGGAATGGATGATCTGCCGGTCGCCCCCGATGTCCATGCGAACGGCTTGCCGAATGACCGTTTCCATGATCGGGGTGGCTTCCCCGAATCCCTCATCCAATTGCACCTGATAGCGTTCCGCCCGGAATCCGGCGAGGAATTCATCCTGATAGGGTTCGAGGTGATTCAGATCCCACGGCTCCAGTTTCTGAGCGTGCTTTTTCGGCAGGGAACGGCTGGCGAGGATGAGGATGTCGTTGAACCGGTTCTGGACAGTTCCGGAAGCGGAATACCAACGGGTCCGCCGAACGGTGCGGGTGCGAGTGACGGTTTTGCCGTTGACCGTGGTGGTGTAGGTTTCGGTGGTGTAATAATCCTCACCGCGCATCCCGGTGTAGTGGCTCGTGGTGTCGCAATCGTAGGTCCAATAGGGCACATAGACTCCGGTGAGACGGCTGTCGGATCGGGCGTAGGATTTGAGATCGTTCGGGGCGAACCATAATCCTTTGATCCACCCCCGGAACTTTTCCCGAGCGTCTTTGCGGGGAATGTGAAAGGGGAGGAGGGACTTCGGTTTGATGAGGCGGGGGGAGGATTCCGATGCGACGATGTTCGAGGCGCAGTAAGGGCAGCGGAAAGAATCGAGATTCGGAGGTCGATCGAGATCCGCCCCGCAGTGGCCGCATTTGACGGTGGCGACTTCTTCGAGGTCTGATCCCTCAGCCAGTTGGGAAAGATAGTCCCGGAAGTCGAGTTCCTGAATAGCGGTGGCTTCTTGCTCAATCTCATTTTCGTAACCGCAGTATTCACACTTGAGGGCATCTACACCGGGTGCAAATGATAATTTGGCTCCACATTGGCCGCAGGGGAATTGGTGGATCTCAGTGGTCGCCGTCGCCTCTTCAATCGGATCGGAGTGGGCAAGGGGTTCATCGGGCATGGAGAGAGAATCGGGAGGGCGGCGAACAGGATGGGGGCATCACGACTGGGGAGGCAGGGGCGGCGGGGTCTGGCTGAACAATTGGCTCAATTCGACCACTTGATCGGCGGGTTTCCAGCCATCCATACCCGGTTTCCAGACCAGGGTTTCCCGGCTGACTTCTCCAGAATTGATCTTTTCCTGCAGGGACGACATATCGAACGGGCCCGCCTGCTGGCCGTTAATGGAGGCATGGAATTCAGTGCCCTGTGAGGGGAGCGGGGGCGGAGTGGCAGATGACGGGGTTGCCGGGGGTTGGCCCATGTTCTGAGCCATTTGCTGTCCCATGGCGAATCCCATTCCCATGCCCATGCCGCTGCCCGCGGATCCTCCCTCGGTCTGAGCGGCATCGCGGATGGCTTCGGCGGTCTGATACTGGGTGAATTTTGAGAGGTCGCCCACGATGCCCATGCTCGCCCGTTTGTCGAGGGCTTCTTCCACGGCCGGGGGCAGGGAGATGTTTTCGACGAGGAGTTTGGTGAGATCGAGGCCGTATTTTGTAAATTCCGGCTGAATGCGATCGGTGATGAAGGTTCCCAGTTCATCGTAGTTGGCGGCGAGATCGAGAGCGGGAATTTTGCTCTCACCGAGGATGTCGGTGAAGCGGCTGATGATCAGGTTCCGCAGTTGTTCGGTGATTTCATCGGTTGTGAACTGGCCGTCGGTGCCGACGATTTCCTTGATGAAGACATCCGCTTTGGTGATGCGGATGACATAGGTGCCGAAGGCGCGGAGACGGACGGGGCCGAATTCGGCGTCACGGAGCATGATGGGGTTTTTTGTGCCCCACTTCAGATCGGTGAAGCGACGGGTGGAGGCAAAATACACTTCCGCCTTGAAGGGGCTCTCGAAGCCGTGTTTCCAGCCCATGAGGGTGGAGAGGATGGGCATATTTTGCGTTTCGAGGGTGTAGGTGCCGGGCGTGAAGACATCGGCGATGCGTCCCTCGTTGATGAACACCGCGACCTGTCCTTCGCGGACGACGAGTTTGGCGCCCATTTTGATTTCGTTGCCATAGCGGTCGAACCGAAAGACCATGGTGTCGTTGGTGGAATCGATCCACTCGACAATGTCAATCAGTTCGCCTTTGAGTTTGCTCCAGAGTCCCATGGGTGTGCTCCTTGTGAAGATGAGCGAGGGTGTTTGGTGGAATTAAGCGTAGCGGGCGGCGATGCGGGGGACGAGATAATCCTCGAAGGCCGATTCCAGATTGTGAAGAGGGGCGAAATCCCAATCTCTGGTCGCCGCGGAAGTATCAATGTCTTCGGGCCAGGAATCGACGATGGCCTGGCGTTGTTCATCAGGTTTGAATTCGATGCGGGCGGCAGGGAAATGCTTTTTCACCAGGTCGGCAAACTCTCCCGCGCTGGGATTGAATGCCCGTACATTATAGATACACCGGGTCAGCCGATCGGGATCGGCGTTGGCGAGTTGGCCGATGGCCCGGATGGCATCGGGCATGGTCATGAAGGGGATGCGGGTGTCGGGACGGACGAAGCAATCGTAGGGTTCGCCCGCGGCGGCGGCGTGGAGCATTTCGGAGGCGTAGTCGCTGGTCCCGCCGGAGGGCAGGGTGTCGGCGCTGATGAGGCCGGGATAGCGGAGACAGCGGAAGTCGAGAATGTTCTCCACGCGATCCTGAGCGAGTTGGCGATAGTGGCGGGCATAATAGCGGCCAAGATTTTCGCAGGACACCTTGTTGCAGCCGTACATGGTGATGGGAAGACAATGGGCTTCTTCGGTGACGGCGCCGGATGCTTTTTTGGTTTTGGCATCGGGTAATCCATACACGGCGATGGAACTGGGAAAGATGAACTTGACGCGGCGACCGTGGGATCGAGATTGCTCGGCGGCGAGACGGAGCAGGTTGATGGTGCCTCCGACATTCACCTCGTGGGCGGTCTCGGGGGCGTATTCGGCCCGAGTGCTGAGCAAGGCGGCAAGGTGATAGATTTCCGTAATCTCAAATATGGCAAGGAGTCGTTCAAGGAGGGCAGGATCACAGATGTCGCCGACATGGGTATCGAGGCACTGATCGCGCTGTTCGCGACCGAGTTTGCGGATGTCTATGGCGACGATGTCCCGCCGACCGGCCCGATATTGCGATCCGATGAGACCATGCCCCACTTCACCGCCCGCTCCGGTGATGAGTACGGCGTTACTCCGACGGCCTCCTCGATCGGAAACTGATGCGGGGGCGGTGGTCATGGCAGGTGATTCTCGGGAAACCAGGGTTGATGATGATAATCCTTTCCTCATAGCCCTCTATTGTACGGGGAAATGGATCGGCCTGACATGTCTCCAAACGCCGGTTTTCCGCCACTACACCAGCTCTTCGCCCTTTCGTGACAGGGTAAATATCACAATACCCCCGACGCGTGATCGAAATCAGGGGGTTCTTCTGCTACTGTGTCGATGTGTCCAGACCTGACTCTATACCCGATCTTTCCATCATCGCCCCTGCTCATAATGAGGAGGACAATGTGCGGCCGCTTATTGAAGGAATTAATGCGGCACTTGCCGATGTGGATATTCACTACGAAATCCTCATTGTGGATGACGGTTCCACGGATGCAACAGCCGATCGACTCCTCGAATTGATGCAGCAATTTTCCGCACTCCGGGTGATTCGCCTCTGTGAGCCCCCGCCCGGAGCAGGACACGGGCAATCGGCGGCGTTTCATGCGGGCATCCGGGCATCTCGGGGGGATCTCATCGTGATGATGGATGCGGATCTTCAGAACGAGCCGTCGGATATTCCTCAGATGCTCGAAACGCTGAAGGAACAACAGGCGGATATGGTGCAGGGAGACCGTTCTCGCAATCGTCGAGATAACTTTGTGCGGCATTTCAGTTCGTGGACCGGTCGTTTTTTCCGCCGTTTGATTCTGGGAGACACGATCCGGGACACGGGATGCTCGCTGCGGATCATGAAGCGGGAGGTCGCCCTCGCCCTGCCCCTGCAATTCCGGGGACTGCACCGCTTCATTCCCCTTACCGCCCGGCAACTCGGATTTGTGGTGGTGGAGGCGGCGGTGGAGCATCATCCGCGTACGGCGGGTGAATCCAAGTATGGAATATGGAATCGGGCGATCCCCGGATTGATGGATTGTTTTGCCGTTCGCTGGATGCATCGGAGACGCCGCCCCGTGGGGTACACCATGATTACACCATCGGATGATCATGCTCAGGATGCGCCACGGCCCCGTGAGTCGGCCCCCCTCGAAAAGGCCAGCCCGTGATTGGGGTTCACGATCCATTCCTGCTCTTGCTCGCCCAGGCCGAAACTTCATCATGGCTGGAGTGGTTCAAACAGTGGGCCAAGGTTACTGAAAACTGGGAATTATGGCTGGTGGGATTCGGAATTCTTGCTCAGGCGACATTTTTCGGGCGGTGGATTGTGCAATGGCTGGCCAGTGAGAGGCGGGGACACTCGCATATGCCGGAACTGTTCTGGTGGCTCAGTCTGGTGGGGGCGTCCATGTTGCTCGTTTATTTTTATCTGCGGGGCGAGCCGGTGGGGATGCTTGGGCAGTCGGTGGGATGGATTATTTACGGCCGCAACCTGCAACTGCTGCATCGAGCAAGAAAAAAGCAGGAAAAACAACGGACAGAGAATCAGTGCGGGCAATGCGGGCATGCGAAAGGGCCAACTCCGGGAGAACACTGCCCGGAGTGCGGCTACGATTGGCAATCATGACGGAAGAGATTGCTACTTCGATGCTGGGGTTGACTTGCCGGGAGTTCACCGATCTCGCTGGTGCGAAAGGATTGGATGCCTTCAATTCCCGCAAGGCCTATGCCGCAGTTTTCCAGGATGGTGCTGCGCCGTCGCCGGGATTCCGGGTTGATCTCTCCAAGGTTTTGTCCACACGGGAAGAAACGGATGCTTTGAAATTTACGATGCAATTGGAAGATGGACTGGAAACTGAATCGGTGATTCTGACTCAACTCGGGGCCACGGGACGACCGCGGACAACTCTGTGTGTGTCTTCTCAGATCGGGTGCGCTTTGGGGTGCACTTTCTGCGAAACGGCACAGATGGGTTTGATGAGGAATCTTCGTGCGGATCAGATCATTGCCCAGTGGTATTCCGCCCGGTTTCACTTTCACCAGACGATCGACAATATTGTGTTCATGGGAATGGGGGAGCCGATGGATAATTTGGATGCAGTCGTGCAGGCCATTGGGGTGCTGACGGATCAGCGCGGCCCTTCCATTGCCCCTTCGGGCATTTCTGTTTCCACGGTGGGGCGAACGGAGGGAATTCGGCGGCTCGCTTGCGCGGTTGAAAATTTGGGAATGGGATGGATCAATCTTGCGGTTTCACTCAATGCCCCGAACGATGCCATTCGCAGTTCGATCATGCCCATCAACCGGGCTGAGCCGATGGCGGCGCTTCTGGAGGCGATGCGGGAATGGAGTGCCCGATCCGGGCGGCGGGTATTCATTGAATATGTGCTGATACCGGGCGTGAACGATGCTCCCGAGCATGCCGAAGAATTGTGCGATTTTCTGACGGGTCTTGATTGCACCGTGAATATCATCCCATACAACCCCCGGCGCGATTCCCCCTGGCCGACTCCTTCCGAAGAGGACATTCAGGGGTTTTTTGAAATCGTCATGAGCCGGGGACAGCGGGTAACCCGAAGACGCACGCTGGGCCGAACTGAAATGGCGGGGTGCGGTCAATTAGGGAACCAGCACATTCGCCATCGTCAGATAATGCCAACGATGCCCTCACAAGACTGAGTCGCGGGGTTCTTTTCTCCCCCAATCGGACTTACTCTCAAGAAGGAATTCAAAAAAGAAAACCCCCGACCCAAAGGGCCGGGGGTGAGTTTTACACAGTTGTGCAAGGTCGTGAGTCAGAAGACTCAGTTGATGCAGAGCGAGTGGTCGCGCTGACCGTCTGCGGCATTGACATCCACCGGCGGAGGCACGGTACCGTCGGTACCGAAGATGGCGGATTCCATGGCTGAACCGCTGGCTGCACCATTGGCGGTGCCCCAGA
>CAZLXE010000124.1:0-7286 GCA_964563005.1 uncultured Isosphaeraceae bacterium | reverse complement strand
CCCAGCACCAGGCCGTCGTAGGCGAGGGCCATGGTTTCCGGGAGTTGGGGGTTGAGTTCGGCGTGGATTATGTTGTGGGTCATGTGGACGAACCAGGTTTGGTCGGCTCTGATCTGTTCGGCGGCGGCGATGGCTTGATCTACGGTCATATGGGTGGGGTGGTGGCGGGGGCGGAGCATGTCGAGGATGAGGTGCTTGAGGCCGGTGAGGCGAGGCCAGGATTCGGGGGGGATGGCCGAGACATCGGTGCAGTAGGCGAGGGGGAGGAGGGAATCGGACGAATTTTGCTCTTCTATGCGGAAGCCGAGGATGGGGAGGCGGCCGTGGAGGAGGCGGAGGGGTTCGATGCGCAGGCCGTAGAGGTTGAGGGGTTGGCCGACTTCGAGGGGGAATGGTTGGAGGGTGGCGACGAAGGAATCGTTGACATTGGCTTCGCGGTCGAAGATGTGTTTGTAGACGCGGCGGAGGTGCTCCATGGTGTGCGGCTCGGCGTAGATGTCGATGCCTTTGCCCATGGTGATGTTGAAGCGGCGGACTTCGTCGAGGCCGAAGGTGTGATCGACATGGTTGTGGGTGAAGAGGATGGCGTCGCAGCGCTGGAGATTGTGGCGGAGGGCCTGCTGGCGGAGGTCGGGGGAGGCGTCGATGAGAATCACGCGATCCTGCCCGGTGGGGTCTATAAACTGGAGCATGGATGAGCAGCGGAGGCGCTGATCTCGGGGGTCAGGGGAGCGGCAGACTTCGCAATCGCACCCGATGACGGGCACGCCGGCGGAGGTTCCGGTGCCGAGAAAGGTGAAGCGGAGGTTGCGGATCATGGGGGAGCCAGCATAACAGGATGGAGAAATTACCACAGAGCACACAGAGAGCACAGAGGAGGAGAAAGAAAGTTGAGATTAAGAATTTTTGGTCAGTCCTTCAATCTCAACACCCACTCCAAATCCATTTGTCATCACTTTGTGTGCTCTGCGATCTCTGTGGTAAAGTTTCCTGATGCAGATTGCCGGTTATCGCGTTTCGCCACTTGATTTTCTACATCTGGGCTTTCCGGCGGCGATCATTCTGAAATTTTCACCGGCGTCTGATGGGTGGGTGTTTGTGATGGCGGGGATGGCGGTGATTCCCCTGGCGGGGGTGATGGGGACGGCGACGGAGCATTTGGCGGGGCGGTTCGGGCCGGGGATCGGAGGGCTGCTGAATGCGACCTTCGGGAATGCGGCGGAGTTGATTATTGCGGCTTTGGCTCTGCAGCGTGGGTTGAACGAGGTGGTGAAGGCGTCGATTACGGGGTCGATATTGGGGAATATTCTGCTGGTGTTGGGGATTTCGATGCTGGCGGGGGGGTTGAAGCATCAGCGACAGACTTTCAATAAGACGGCGGCGGGGCTGGGGGCGACGCTTTTAGGGTTGAGTGCGGTGGGGTTGGTGGTGCCGGCTTTGTTTCTGGCGTTGACCCCGGCTCGTGTGCGGGGGGGGTCGCCGGATATCGTCGCGGCAAGCCACGAGCATTTTGAGATGCTGACGGTGATTATCTGTGTGGTGCTGATGGCGGCTTATGTGATGAGTCTGGTGTTTTCATTGAAGACGCACTCGCATTTGTTTGCGGCGAAGGGGAGCGGAGATGGTGGGGACACCGGGGGATTGTGGTCGGTGCGGAAGACGGTGCTGGTTTTGCTGGGGGCGACGGCGGGGGTGGCGGTGATGGCGGAGATGCTGGTGGGGGCGGTGGAGCACACGGCGGAAGCGTGGGGCATGCCGCATGTTTTTGTGGGGGTGATCCTGGTGGCCGTGATCGGGAATGCGGCGGAGCACGCGGCAGCGGTGATGATGGCGATGAAGAATAAGATGGACCTGTCGATTAATATCGCCGTGGGTTCAAGCATTCAGATTGCATTGTTCGTGGCGCCGTTGCTGGTGTTTTTGAGTTATGTATTGGGACCCCCGGAAATGGCGCTCACAGGTGGGGGAACCGGAGGTGGTCCCATGCTGTTGGATTTCACGACGATGGAGGTGGCGGCGGTGGTGGTGGCGGTGGCGATTACGGGGTTGGTGGCGCACGATGGGGAATCGCATTGGATGGAAGGGGTGATGCTTTTGGCGGTGTATGTGATTCTGGGATCGGCGTTTTATTTTATGCCGGGGTAGGGGACTGGGGCTGTCGATACTTCGAGCGTTCGGTCGGTTTAAGGTTGTGTTGCTGGATGTATTCGCGCCCTTTGCTCAGCGTGTTGAAGAAGGCATCAAAATCCTCAGCCCAGACGATCATGGAGAATCGTTTGTAGGAACCATCGGGCTGGGGGACGCCTTCGACGAATTTGAGGTAGGGATTGCCGTTGACGGCCTTGCGGACCTGGAGGGCGTATTTTCGGTTGCCGTGGGAGTCGTAGGTCCAGGTTTTGAGGGTTTCGCCGCGGGGGGCATGATCTGCGGTTTTGGGTTGGGGAGAGGGGTTCATGGGTTTGCTCCGTTGAAGGGATGAGGGGATGGACACATCTAAGCAATTCACCGATGCGAGAAGATGTTCAGTATATGATAGCCGAACAATACCCAAATATCAGAGACGGGGAAGTATTTTTCATAATGTTGATAACTTGTGGGTCAATAATTGGGAATCCATGTAATTGAAGGGTATATATGCGGTTATGAACCGAGATGTTGTTGTCGTTAATTTGGGGAGAATCGCGGGGCTGGAGAATTGTTCTAAAATGCCCTTGCATCGGAGGGAATTCCGATGAATGTTTGAGGGAGAAGGATTGTTGTTTTATGTTCGTGCCGTTGATCGGCAGGGGCTGATCAAGGTGCGGGACATGCCTTCAGGAGTCTTGGACATGCCCACCGCAGAAAAACTTATCTCCATCAAAAAGCAACCCCTCGCCACGATTTCCACCGAAGCCACGGTTCTGGATGCCGCCCGACTGATGAATGAGCGACGCATCGGTTCGGTGCTGGTGATGGAAGGAGCCAAACTGTCGGGAATTTTTACAGAGCGGGATTTAATGACGAGAGTGGTGGCCCGGCAGGGCGATCCCTCGACAACCCGGGTGGCGGCCGTGATGACCAGTCCGGTTGCGGTTGCGGCAGGTCATACCACCCTGAATGAGTTGCGGGGAGTGATGCGGGAGAAGCGGATACGGCATGTTCCCGTCGTTAATGAAAACACCGTGCTGGGAATGATCTCTATCGGCGACCTCAACCGGGCCGAGCACGATGTGCAGGAACAGACGATTCGCTATCTCGAGCAATACATGTCGGTGGGGTGAGGGAGCGTCGAGGGGGGCGTTTATCGCATGAATAGAGGGGGATGATTATACTACGAGGTTCCTGAAGTGTGCCGTGCGCCCTTGATCCCTTCCGTTTGTGTGACGAGTCTATCCTTCAAAAAACATCCCCCGTGGAACGCACCCGGTTTGAAAAACTCGCTTTGGAGCATATGGACTCGATGTATCGGGTGGCGCTGCGGCTGGCTCGTCATCCCGATGATGCGGGCGATCTGGTGCAGGATGCCTATGTGAAGGCGTTTCGGGTGGCCGACCGGTATGAAGAGAAGGGCGGGGGGATCAGACCCTGGCTGCTGAAGATTCTGCATAATGTGTTCTATACGAAGATTACGAAGGATAAGCGGCGCCCGGTGGCCATGGAAACTCTGCCGGATGCGGTTTCCACCGAGCCGGCTCCTGACGAACCGGCGTTGGATGGGGATATTGCCTCGTTCGATTGGGAGCATGTGGATGAGCGGCTGAAGGAGGCGGTGGAGGAACTTCGGCCGGAATATGCTTCGGTTTTGCTGTTATGGGCGGTGGAGGGGATGAAATATCGGGAGATTGCGGAGATTCAGGATATTCCTCTGGGGACGGTGATGAGTCGTCTGCATCGGGCGAGGAGCATACTCACGAAGGAATTATCCGATCTGGGGGAAGAAATCGGGCAGGGGAAGGGTTAATGTGCGGAATCGGCTATGTTTTGCGGAGTTTTCTCGAATAAATTGATCGACCGTCAGGGTTAAAGAATGTGAGAGGCACGCCCTATTTGGACAGGTTTGCACCATGATTACGAATCGAGACATCACGACTATTCGCCTCTATGTTGATGGAGAGAGTGCGCCCGAAGAGAAGCGGGCAGTTGAAGAGCGATTAGAGCGCGATGCCGAGTTTCGCGATCGAGTGGAGTTCGAGCGGAGTTTACGGGAGCGGATTGGGGTTGTGCTGGGGACCTCGGCGGCATCGGCTCCCGAGGGTTTATCCGAGCAGATCCGGGCGGCTCTGGCTTCGGCTGATTTTGAGACCGTTGAAGAAGCGGCACCCGTGAATCTACCTCCGGAACCCCATCGTGAGCAAGTCTCGAATGATCGTCGATGGTCACTCTGGGGTGGTCCGGTGCGGGTGAATTATCTGGCGGTGGCGGCGTGTCTGGCCCTGGTTTCTGGAGCGGTGCTCTGGGGTATTTTCGGTTCCCCCATCAACAATTTTGTTCCCGGGCAGGCCGACATGGTGGGAGACATCGCCACTTTTACGGCCCAGGAACATATCCGGTGTGCCGACAGTGAGGAGAACCGAGCTGCTAAAGCCAAGTATCACGACCCAGAAAAAACTCTGGAGGCACTGCAAGAGCATCTGTCTCTGGTCGGCCCACCGCCGATCCTCTTTGATTTCACCGACATCGGCTACGATTTTTATGGTGGCGGGCCGTGCATGGTTCCCGGGGGCGAACCTTCATTCCACCTTATTTATATTCATCCCTCGGAGCATGACCAGCCGGTGAAACTGATCAGTATTTTTATTATCCCCAATGTGGGGCAACTCGATATGGAACCGGCAACGGGTACATCTCCACTTTTTCCCGGGTTTGAGCAATTCGGGGGCTGGCATACGGTGGGGGGTGATGGGACAGGCCAGAATCGGGTTCTTTGTGTCAATGACGATCGGCTTATTTATTTTATGGTGTGCTGCGATGGCGGTGTGGTGGGCGATATTTGCGCTCGCATCAGTACGCCGGACAGCCGCCGATAACGAGGGATTCATTAAATTTCCCTCCTCAAAAGCTCTTCAGGCGGCATAACCGGGACTCCTCCATTTTTTTTTCGCCTGAAGAGTCGCGATGGTCGAAAGTGCAGGCAATAATTGAAGGAGGTGCGGGAACTCTCTGCACCAAAGCCATCCTCTAGTTTTTATGAGGCCACGATATGAATATTCACACTAAAATCTGTTTCTTCCTTTTCTGTGGCGTCATCGGGTACGGCGTTCCGGAGGCATCGGCTCAGAATGCTCTGGGAGGCGGCGATGCGCTTGACGCCAATTTGCAGATGCGCGATGGTCGGCGGGTGAGGCGGAATACGGCCGGGGCCAAAGTTGATTACAACGCCCGAAACCTGCTGATTACGGGGAATGTGGCGGGGGGACGGGGCTTTCGGGGATCGGTGGGCTATACGGCGGCGAATGATTTTCGCACCGATTTCAGCTCGAGTTCGGTGCCCGATTCGGTGCGCCAGAATGTTTCTCTCGGCTCTGACAACCTTTATTCGTTCCGAGCGGACTCGGCTCTTTCCTCGATTAATTTCATTAATTCCGGATCGACTTACAGTCGCATGAAATATGCTCAGGACATCGGGCTGATGCAGTTCGACCGGGCGGGGCGCGGGGCCACAATTGGTGATGTATCGCCGGAGCAGGGTGATGGTCGTTCGCGGCTCAATGCCGAGCGATTGCGACTTGATTACATGAATATTGATGGATCTTCCTTCACGCGGGGTTCTTCTTCCACCGAGCCATCGATTGTGGGTGGGGGGTATAACGCGGCGGGTGATCTTTTGTATATTCAGACTTCTTCATTGCAGGGGATGGTGACATCATTGGGGGCGGAGAGCGGGAAGTCGCGAGGATTGAGTGTGTATGACACCATTCGAATGCGCGAGGAACAAGCCGGGAAATTTTCGCTGGATTCGCTTGATCGCCAGTCGAAGGTGAATTTTTCTACTATTCAACCGCATTTGACTGAGGAGAAGGCGGAGCCGTCTGATTTGGCCGTAACCGGGCGGACGGTTTCAACGGACCCGACGGATTACCGAACGGTATTGGAGCGCATCGCGACCCGGTATGCGGGGGCGGAGAATGTGGATATTGCAATCGAGCCGGGCATTCTTGATCGTTTGAGCACGCAATATGAGCAGTTGCGGGTGCAATTGCACGGCGGGGTTGCTTTACGCACGCCAACGGCGGTGAATGCGGAGGCGGATCAATCAGAGGAGAAGACGGACAGTGAGAAGGTGGAAGAGGAAGTGGATGATATGGGGAAACTGCTGGAAGCCCTGAAGCACAATGAGTTTCTGGGGCGGTACTCGACAGATGCGGAATCGCGATTCAATGAGATCATGCGGCAGGGGGAGCAGCGGCTGGCGAAGGGAGATTATTTCTGGGCCGAGCGGCGATTTGCTCACGCCCTGCGTTTTCAGAAGTCGAATCCTCTGGCCCTGGCGGGAATTGTGCATGCCCAGATCGGGGCGGAGGTGTATCCCAGTGCGGCCTATGGGGTGCGGGAGTTGCTGGTGGAGCATCCGGAAATGATTGCGACGCGATATGAGGCGGGGATGATTCCGACGAAGGAGTCGCTGGATCGGGCGGTGATTGCTTTAAAAGCCCGAATTGAGAGGGGTCAAGGATCCATCGTGCTGGAGAGCAGTTTGTTGCTGGCGTATGTGGGGCATCTTCTGGATGATCGGGGGATTATTCTGGAGGGGCTGGATGCGTTAAAGAAGGCGGATGCGAAGGATTCGCTGGAGCCGTTTCTGCGGAGTCTCTGGCTGGGCGGCGAGGCGGAGAAATAGGGTAACTGTTTGAAGGGACTTCGTTTGGGAGGGGGAGTAAACTCGGTTGAGGCGATTGAGGAGTTGGCATTATCAGTCGCGGACTGGGGGGGTTCACGGCTTCATCTAATTTTGCCGATATACTAACTATGAGCGCGATTGGCGGGAATCCTATTGATACTTCTTTGTTGCAGGTGGCGCAGGCGCAACAGGTGGCCAGCAAGGCCAAGGACAAGGAAAAGGCGGAGAGCGACCGGACGAAGCGGTTTCAGGATATGGTGGATCTGAAGGTGACGGGGGTGGAGACGGCGGATGCGGTGCGGGAACTGCCGGGGAATGAGTCGGAATTGGCGGAGACGGAGCACCAGGGGGAGGATCACACGCAGATGAAGCCGGGGAAGGCGGGGGGGGATGAAAAGCCTCGGGTTGATTTGAAGGCGTAAGGGGGGAGTAGTCAGTTTTCAGTTAACAGTTTTTGGTTTTTGGTTTT
>CAZLXE010000123.1:0-7320 GCA_964563005.1 uncultured Isosphaeraceae bacterium | reverse complement strand
TTGATTGCGCAGACAGAAAAGACGACCCCAGAAAGTCTTTTCGCTTCCGGAGGATGGTCGATCCCCCTCAAAGGAATTGGCGTCTGTTTGATCACCCTTAAGGAGACCCAGGGCAAGCATGCCTGGAATGACCAGGAGCGAGAGCAGGCCGCTGTCCACGATGGACATGGTGAGTCCCTCCTCAAAGTCGAGAAAGGGGAGCGCCATCATCACGATGAATTCACATCCGAACACCAGCAGGAAAGTCACCACAAAAGGCCGAATCCAACTTCGAAGCCCCAGCCAGAACGCTGGTGGAGGAGCCGGAGTCTCAGATGTTCTGCCTGGTGCAGTATGCATACGGGTGTGATTTCTTCTGGGAAATACAGAAAGCAGAATTAAGCATCGGTATTTTCAGCGTGAATATCTAGGGTGAGCAGTCTGGAATAACCGAGAAAATGCTCATCCGATAAGGGGCTTCCCCTGGGGAGTATTCGGACGGTCAGATTAGAATTCCCTCGGGCTCCTTCGTTCAGCCATACCCGTTGATCGGTGTGGTTGTCAATCTGTACCAATTCTGCGGCCAGAGGAATCACCACTCCGCTCTTTCCCCATTGACTCCGCTCCAATTGATGGCACTCTTCAAGCAGAAGAACAGGAGATCCGTCCATGCTCCACGAGCCAAGCGGGAATGCCCCAGACACATTATCAGTGAACGGCCCGATGTCGTCGGCCTTTGCAGAAATCCTCACCCCCGAGGCGATGGCCTTTGTGGTCGCCCTCACCCGCCGTTTCCGGGGAGGCGTGGATGAGTTGCTGCTCCGGCGCGAGGCCCGACACGCCCGCTACGATGCCGGCCAATTCCCGGACTTCATCCCCGAAACCAAAGCCATCCGCGAAGGCGACTGGATCGTCGCTCCGGTCCCCGCCGACTTACGCGATCGTCGCGTAGAAATCACCGGCCCCGTCGAGCGCAAAATGATCATCAACGCCCTGAACTCCGGGGCGAGTGTGTTCATGGCGGACTTCGAAGACTCCAACGCCCCCACCTGGACCAATGTCATGGAGGGACAGATCAACCTCCGCGACGCGGTGAACCGCTCTATCGAGTTCACCAATGCCCAGGGAAAGCAGTATGCGCTGCAGGACCATCCCGCCGTGCTCATGGTCCGTCCCCGGGGCTGGCATCTCTGGGAAAAGCATGTGGAAGTGGATGGCAAGCCCATCCCCGCCGGGCTGTTCGATTTCGGCCTGTATCTCTTCCACAACGCTCACGCTCTTCTGAAAAGGAAGACGGGACCATACTTCTACCTGCCCAAACTGGAAAGCCATCTCGAGGCCCGCCTCTGGAACGAGGTGTTCTGCTTCGCTCAGGATCAACTGAACATCCCTCGGGGAACCATCAAGGCCACCGTGCTGATCGAAACCCTCCCCGCTGCTTTCGAGATGGATGAAATACTCTCCGAACTCCGCGAACATTCTGCCGGTCTCAACTGCGGCCGCTGGGATTACATCTTCAGCATCATCAAAACCGTCCGCAATCATCAAGACCGCCTGCTCCCCGACCGCAGCCAGATCACCATGACCCAGCCCTGCATGCGGGCCTATACCCAGTTGCTCATCAAGACCTGCCACCGTCGGCAAGCCCACGCCATGGGAGGCATGGCGGCTCAGATTCCCATTAAAAATGATCCCGAAGCCAACCAGACCGCTCTGAACAATGTCCATGCCGACAAACTCCGGGAAGTCACCGATGGACACGATGGCACCTGGGTCGCCCATCCGGGATTGATCCCCATCGCCCTCGAAATCTTCAACGAGCATATGAAGGGGCCGAATCAACTCGAACGCCTGCGCGAAGAGGTCGAAGTCACCTCCAATGACCTCCTGGAACTCCCCACCGGCGCCCGCACCGAAGAAGGCCTCCGCCACAACATCCGCGTGGGTGTGCAATATCTCGAGGCCTGGCTTCGCGGAAACGGCTGCGTCCCCCTTTACAACCTCATGGAAGACGCCGCCACCGCCGAGATCAGCCGCACCCAGATCTGGCAATGGCTGCACCACGCCGCTCCCCTCGAAGATGGACGAACCGTTACCCCCGAACTCTTCCACGAACTGCTCGAGGACGAGATGACAAAACTCCGGGAATCCCTCGGCAACGAACCCTTCACCACCGGCTGCTTTCCCGAAGCCATCAACTGCTTCACCCAACTCTCCACGGCGACCGTGTGCCGTGATTTTCTGACCCTCGACGCCTACGAGCGTCTCTTCATCCCCACCGTGTCGTCAGCGGCCTGACCAGAGAAAATATCGAAACCAAAAACCAGACCCGAAAGAGGAGAACTCACCTATGATGAAATTCAACCACAATCGCAACGGCCGCAATGACAATGGCCACAACGGAAACGGCTGGAAGCGCACCGCCCAACCCCAACGCTGGGATGGCATCACCCGCCCCTATACCCGAGATGATGTCGATAAACTCCGCGGCTCCGTCCGCATCGAGCACACCCTCGCCGATCGCGGTGCCCGTCGTTTGTGGGAACTCCTCCACAACGAACCCCATGTCCATGCCCTCGGCGCCCTCACCGGCAATCAGGCCATGCAGCAGGTTCGAGCCGGTCTCAAGGCCATCTATCTCAGCGGGTGGCAGGTCGCCGCCGACAACAACCTCTCCGGCCACATGTATCCCGACCAGAGTTTGTATCCCGCCAACAGCGCCCCCATGGTGGTCAAGAAAATCAATCAGGCCCTGCAACGGGCGGATCAGATCGAAACCGCCGAAGGAAAAGTCACCCGCGACTGGTTCGCCCCCATTGTCGCCGATGCGGAAGCCGGATTCGGCGGTCCCCTCAACGCCTACGAACTCATGAAGCAGATGATCGAAGCCGGAGCCGCCGGCGTTCACTTCGAGGATCAACTCTCCTCCGCGAAGAAATGCGGCCACCTCGGAGGCAAAGTCCTCGTTCCCACCAACCAGTTCATCAAAACCCTCATCGCCGCCCGCCTCGCCGCCGATGTCTGCGGCGTGCCCACCCTGCTCATCGCCCGTACCGACGCCGACAGCGCCAACCTCATCACCTCCGATGTCGATCCCGCCGACGCTCCCTTCATCCGCGATGAACCCCGCACCATAGAGGGATTCCACCATATCAATGGAGGCCTCGAGTGCGCCATCGCCCGGGCACTCGCCTACGCTCCCTACGCCGACCTCATCTGGTGCGAAACCTCTACGCCCGATCTCAAGCAGGCCCAAAAGTTCGCCGATGCGGTCCACGCCAAGTTCCCCGGCAAGATGCTCGCCTACAACTGCTCACCTTCCTTCAACTGGGAGCACAACCTCAGCCAGGAAGACATCGCCCGCTTCCAGAATGAAATCGGAAAGATGGGCTATAAGTTCCAGTTCGTCACCCTCGCCGGGTTCCACGCCCTGAACCACTCCATGTTTGACCTCGCCCGAGACTACGCCACCCGGGGCATGGCGGCCTATTCCGAACTCCAACAGGCGGAATTCGCCTCCGCCGCCGACGGCTACACCGCCGTCCGCCACCAGCGCGAGGTCGGCACCGGCTACTTCGACGCCGTCACCCAACTCATCGCCGGAGCGGACGCCTCCACCCTCGCCCTGAAAGAGTCCACCGAATCCGAGCAATTCTGAATTTTCCTTTGGAGAAGAGAGAGGGAAACCGCGGCTCGTCCTCCGGGACGGGCCGCTTCCTTTTTTGCCTATCCTGAGGTTTTTATGAAATCGATTCCCCAGTCGAAACGCGGTCGCTACCATGCCGGAGTGAATCTTCCCCAGCGCATCCGCATCACCGAAGTCGGGCCTCGCGATGGCCTGCAGAACGAGGGGTGCATTCTCACGGTTCCCCAGAAAATCGCCCTCATCGACGCCCTCACCCGGGCGGGATTGCCCGAGATCGAAGTCACCAGTTTCGTGAATCCCAGGCGAGTCCCTCAACTGGGCGATGCCGAAGATGTCCTGGCCGGGATCACCCGTCATCCCGACACCATCTACTCCGCCCTCGTCCCCAATATGCCGGGCATGGAGCGCGCTTCGAGGTGTGAGATCGACAAAATCGCCGTGTTCACCGCCGCCAGCGAATCATTCAACCGGCACAACATCGGGGCCACCATTGCCGAGTCCATCGCCCGCTTTCAACCCGTGGTCAAAGCCGCCAGAGAAGAGAATCGAAGCATCCGGGGTTATATCAGTTGTGTGGTCTCCTGCCCCTATGAAGGCCCGATCGCCCCCGCACAGGTGCGCGACATCGCCTCCATGCTTCTCGACCTCGGGGTGGATGAAATCGACCTCGGAGAAACCATCGGCATGGCGGTCCCCGGCGACATCGAACGCCTCTACGCTGGCTTGAGCGACCTCCTCGCCCCGGAGCAAACCATCCTGCACCTCCACGACACCAGGGGAACCGCCCTCGCCTGCGCTATGAGAGCCATGGAACTCGGCGTATGGCGTTTCGATACTTCCTGTGCGGGATTGGGTGGGTGTCCTTTCGCCCCCGGAGCGATGGGAAATCTCGCCACCGAAGACCTCGTCTATCTCTGTAACCGCGAAGGGTGTGAAACCGGAGTGAATTTGCCATCCCTGTTTGAGGCGGGTCGTCAGATGACCGCCGCCCTGGGGCGGGATCTTCCCGGCCGGGCCTTCACCGCCGACGGAGCCGCGTCCTGAAGGGGATATTCAGAGAGCGATTGTGATTCCGGAATATCCAACGGATACATGGCGAGGGGACGGGATCCCAGTTCATACAGCCCCCGACGCAAGCGAATCGGCCACACACTCAAGGTCGAATCATCCAGCATCACCGCCCTCGGCCGACCGGGAAAACCATAACTCCCGGTGTTGATCACCACCCGACCATCGATCTCCCACACCCCCGGATGATGCGTGTGTCCCACCAGAATAAACCGGGCATCCGGAGCATGGGTTTTCACAAACTCCGCCGCCAGTCCCGGGGCGATCTTCCAATATTGAAAGACCTTCCAAATCGCCAGGGGCCGGATCAACATCCCCATCACCGTCGATTGCTTCGCCTCCGCCTCCAGATCACTCCACTGGGCATGAGCCGCGAACTGCGTCACGCTGAGTCGTTGTTCGAGATGCTCCCGTTCCCCGATGCTCAAAGTGGCCACCGCCGCATCGTGGGCCTCCTGCACCCGCCCTGCACTCGGGCTCCACGGAGCCACCGCCGGATGCAGCACATCCCCGTGGGTAACAAACACCCGGCCCTCCGCCAGTCGCATATGTCGATGATCGGTGAGGTAGGGATCGTGATTCCCCGAAAGCAGAGTCAATTCCACCCCATCCTCTTCACACAGATCAAACAGCGCCAGCGTCTCCCGGGCCGCCCGGGCCATGTGCCCGGGATGATGAATCTCCGCCACATCTCCATTAATCACCAACCGCTCCGCATCCTGCCACAACGGACGCAGGGCATGGGCAGAGCGAGCAGCGCCCCGGGATCGCCCCAGATGGGTATCAGAAAGAATGAGCGTATGGCCGGACATCTCCCGTGCTATCGACGAGAGAGAGAAAGGGCTGAATCGCAACCCCGCTCAGAGAATTGACGCATGGTATCTCGTGCCGCCTGCGGAAGATGCAACCCCGTTATCGGAATCCATCATTCATTGAAGCGGCGGATAATGATGGTGTCGTTCTGACCCCCGAACCCGAACCCGTTGGAAAGGCACACCTCCACCGGGGCTTTTCGTGCCTTGTTCGGCACATAGTCCAGATCGAGTTCCGGGTCGGGATCATCAAGATTGGTGGTCGGAGGGAGGATGCAATCCCGAATAGAGAGGGCGCAGACGATCAACTCCACCGCTCCCGCCGCCGCAATAAGATGACCCATCATCGACTTGATGGAACTCATGGGAATAGACGGTGCATTGTCACCGAACACCCGCTTCACCGCCCGGGTTTCGATGGCATCGTTTTCCTTCGTTCCCGTACCGTGTGCGGAAATATAGTGAACCGGGGGACGACCCTCGGCATCGGTTTCATGCGGATCAAGCCCCGCCTGCTCCAGAGCCATCGTCATCGCCGCCGCTCCCCCCAGGCCATCCGGCTGAATGTCTGTGATGCGAAAAGCATCCGCACTCGAACCGTACCCGATCACTTCCACCAACGGAGTCGCCCCTCTCGCTAGAGCGTGATCCAATGATTCCAGAATCAACACGCCCGCCCCTTCTCCCATGACAAATCCATCCCGATTGCGGCTGAAGGGCCGGGATGCAGTCTGGATGTCATCGTTTCGCGTCGAGAGCGCGGTCAGTCGGTTGAATCCCGTGATGCCCAGCACATGCAGCATGGTGTGCGTTCCCCCGGAGATCATCACATCGGCATCGCCCCGCTGAATTATGGTGAATGCCTCGCCCACCGCCTGCGTAGAAGCGGCGCACGCAGTCAGGCAGTTATACACCGGCCCCCGCACCCCGAACTCCCGGGCGATGTGGCTCGCCGGCATGTTCGGTTCCTGCTCGATTTCCCGCCAGGCATCGAAGTGCTCACCGGCCGCGTGAAACCACTTCTCGGAATCCACTGCTCCCGACTCCGGATCCCATCCCACCAGATCGGTTTGGGCGTAGTTATCAAAATCCAATACCCCTTCACCCGCCCCCAGATAGATGCCGATACGCTTCGGATCAAACGCCGCCCCGTTCCCCATCCCCGCTTGCCGCCACGCCTGACGGGCCGCCCCCAGAGCATATTGTGTATGCGCCCCGGCATGTTGGTGAAGAGCAGGATCGTCGAGATACTCCCGAAAATCATAATCGCGAACCTGAGCTGCAAAGGTGGTGGGAAAATGAGTCGCATTGAAGCGGTCGATCGGTGCGATTCCCGATTCACCGTTGAGCAGCCGCTTCCACACCCCATCCAGATCGTGACCCAGAGGCGTGACCCAACCCATACCGGTGATGACGATGCGTTTTGAGGACATAAAGAGAAGGTAAGAGGGAGAAGGGAATAGGGAAGAGAAAACTATGGTTTGCTGAGAATGACCGCGGCGTTCTGTCCGCCCTGACTGGTGGTAAAGACAAGAATGTTTTTCAGATCTGCAGAGCGACTGTCGCAAGCGGCGGCATCCAGACCTTCCGCCGTGGTGGTATTCAAACGGGCGGGAAGGGTTTGAGTAACCAGTGCCTGTGTACCCGTACAGAGCGCCACCGCCCCATTGCCGGCATTGCAATTTCCCGTAAACGGCACGGTGGTGATGAGGGGAATCGTCTCGGCCCGATCACCGAACACGCTTTTGATCGCCGCTGCTTCCGCCCGATCACTGCTCGGAATGCCGGAACCGAAGGGCACGATGGCGTCAATAG
>CAZLXE010000122.1:6045-7424 GCA_964563005.1 uncultured Isosphaeraceae bacterium | reverse complement strand
TTCCGGGGGTTGGGTCTCCGCTGCGTCGCCGACCTCCTCCTCCACCTCCCCCTCCGCTATGAATACGAAAACGAAGAATCCTCCATCGCCCTCGCCGGCGAGCAACTTGGCCCCGAGCACGGCGCCACCGCCAATCTTGCCATCAGCGGCACCATCGCCGCCGTCCGCATCGCCCGAGGTCGCAAATCCCGCGTCGAAGCCACCCTCATGGACGGCACGGGAACCGCCAAACTCGTCTGGTTCAACATGCCCTGGCTGGTGAAACGCCTCCAGCCCGACACCCTCATCCGCGTCTGGGGGCAGGGCCGCCGCTTTGGAGACTACCTCGAACTCGTCAATCCCAAATGGGAGCGGCTCGAAGAAGAATCACCCGTAGGCAAGCGCGATGAACGCCTCACCCCCATCTATCCGGCCAGCGAAAACATCTCCTCCCGCGCCATCGAACCCGTCATCGCCTCCATCCTCACCCCTGCCCTCGCCCTCCTCGAAGACCACCTCCCCGAAGACTATCGCCAGAGCAAGTCCCTGCCCACCCTCGCCCACGCCTACCGCATGGTCCACGCCCCCGACCCCCAGCAAGGCGAGCGCGACATTGAAGAAGGCAAACGCCGCCTGTGCTTCGATGAACTTCTCATGCTCCAACTCGCGGTCATGCTGAAAAAGCACCACCGCCGCGAACTCGCCGCTCCCCTCCTCAAACACTCCACCGCCATCGACCGCCACATCCGTGCCCGCTTCCCCTTTGCCCTCACCGAAGATCAAAATCAGGCCATCACCGAGATCACCCACGACCTCACCCGCCCCCTCCCCATGAACCGCCTCCTCCAGGGCGATGTCGGTTCGGGCAAAACCGTCGTCGCCCTCTACGCCATGCTCATGGCCGTCGCCGCCGAAGGCCAGGCCGCCCTCATGGCTCCCACGGAAATCCTCGCCGAGCAGCATTTCGCCACCATCACCGGCATGCTCCAGGGCGGCCGCGTCAAAATCGATCTCCTCACCGGCTCCCTCCCCGCCGCCGAGCGAAGAGCCGTCCTCGACCGACTCGCCAACCCCTGTACGGAAGGCGGTACGGATATTCTGATCGGCACCCATGCCCTTCTCACCGAGTCCGTCGCCTTCCGCGATCTCGCCCTCATCGTCATCGACGAACAACATCGCTTCGGGGTCCACCAACGGGCCACCCTCCGCGCCAAATCCAACGCAGAAAACTCCATCCCCCACACCCTCGTCATGACCGCCACCCCCATCCCCCGCACCCTCGCCCTCACCGTCTTCGGCGACCTCGACATCTCCACCCTCGAAAACCTCCCCCCCGGCCGCAGCCCCATCACCACCGAGCGAGTCCTCATTCACCAAAAACAAAAAATGTACGAATCGCT
>CAZLXE010000122.1:0-5945 GCA_964563005.1 uncultured Isosphaeraceae bacterium | reverse complement strand
CAGAATCTTCATCCTCGTCCCCGTCATCGACGAATCTCCCACCGGCCTCACCGACATCCAATCCCTCCACGACCAACTCTCCCGAGGCCCCTTCGCCAACCAGAACCTCGGCATGCTCCACGGCCGCATGAAACCACCCCAGCGCGAACGCATCATGAATCAGTTTCGCTCCGGCGAAATCACCGTCCTTGTTTGCACCACCGTCATCGAAGTCGGCGTCGATATCCCCGAAGCCACCACCATGGTCATCGAACACGCCGACCGCTTCGGCCTCGCCCAACTCCACCAACTCCGGGGTCGCGTGGGTCGGGGTACCATCCCCGGTCGTTGTCTCGCCATCACTCCCCCCGATGCAGAAATGACCGAAGACGGTCGCGCCCGCATCCGCGCCTTTCTCGACACCACCGATGGCTTCAAAATCGCCGAATACGACCTCACCATCCGCGGCCACGGCGAATTCTTCGGCCCTCGCCAGTCCGGCCTCCCTCCCTTCGCCGTCGCCGATCTCACCAACCCCGATCACCTCGACCTCCTTCGCATGGCCCGCCGCGACGCCGAAGAATGGATCGACCACAACCCCACCCTCTCCGGCCCCCAAAACGCCCTGCTCAAAAAACGCCTCCTCAAAAAATACGGCCAGGCCCTCGGCCTCGGCGATGTGGGCTAACCCACCAATAGATCATCAGTGCTGAACTCAAGAGGGAGGAAACGAATGCGTATTCCGGGGATGGTTTACCATGGAATCGGCGCCGATGCCCCCATCCCCGGCCCGAACACCACCGCATTAAAAAACAACCGACCCGTCCCCTCCGTATATCCCCGAAAGAACGGATCAGAGGCGAAGCAGATCACCTGCCCGTTCCCTCGCCGTTCCACCGTGGCATAGGCGGAGTTCCCCAGCCGCTGCCTCGCTTCGGGCCAGAGCATTCCACTGAGCCGCAAATGATCTTGATCGAGTAGTCGAACCGGTGTCTGAATGGGCTGCTTCGACAGATAGACACTCCCACCCGAAATCAGAACGGGAAGTTGCTCTCCCAATCCGAAGCACAGCCAGTGTTCCGGGTCCAGTCGTGCCTGCACCATCGCTCCGCGCGGACTGAATATTCTCCGCCATTGATCGAGCCGTTCGCGCTTTTTTCCTTTTGGTGATGAAGACTGATGCCCATTGTCAGACTTCTTTGTGGTGGCTCCGGGCTCTTTCGATTCCCCAGTCGAAGTGTCGTCGGCATCGGAGGAATCGTCGCGTGCCCGTCCTCCCCACACCTGATCCACATCGAGATCAATATGCCTCGCCGCGATTTCCCGCTCCACCGCTTCGTTATAGACATCGAGTTCATCGAGAACATCCCGTCTCAGCCGCACTCCAGAAAGTGGATTCTTCTCATCCGCCAGGAATCCCATCGACCCCCCGATAGCGATCAGTGTGCCCCCGGCTTCCACCCAGGTCTGAATCGTTTTCACCGCCCCCGGATTCAGCGCCCGCCGCAGGCCGAACGCGGGCGGCAGAATCAGCACATTATATTTCCGCAGGTCCATCCCCCCGAGGGATTGAATGTTGATCGGCGAAGCCCGCAATGCCAACCGCTGATCCAGCCCGAACCACGCCGCCCCGAATGAAGTCGAAGACACCGGCCACTGCGAAGCAATGGCCACCCGGGGCGGTTCCAACAGATGAAACCGCTGCCCCCCCAGATCCCAGCCGTTCGTGCTCAACGCCGTATCCACTGGCGACACCAGAACGGTCAAGCCCGAGGCGGCCTCCCGGAGAATCGCTCCCAGCCCATCCGGATTTTCATGGTTCCGCAGCAGGGCGCTGCCCCGGGGGAACGACTTTCCCTCCAGCCGAATCGGTTTGGACGCAATTCGAACCTGACAACCCCGATCCTGCACCCGCAGAATCAATTGATAGAGATCACTGTCGGCGCCATCAATCACATAGCCGTAAGCCGACTCCGAAAAATTCTGTTCCCTTGTCCCGGTGTGAGTGGGAGGTGATTCCTGCGTCGCCACCCGATCGACCCCCTCAGCCCAGACCGCATCCAGTCCGTAGGCCATGGGCAGGTTCCACGCCGTCACATCATAAATGAGCGAGCCGTGATGTTTCTCCAACTCTTCCCGCTCTCGCTTCAGTGATGAATCACTCATATGAGGATCAAACCCGAGAATTGCGTGAAGCAACCGACGGTGCGGCTGATTTGATCGCACAATCAGCGTGCCTTCCGGATACGACTTGGACTCAATAATTCCCCCCTCAATCGTCCGCACCCCCCTCGCTTCAAAAGATGCCGAAGCAAAACCCACCTCAATCCCCTGTCGCCGCAGGGTGTCCACAAAACGATCCCGCTTCGAGCGATCATCCTGTGGAGGGAGCAGAAATGTCTGGGTAAATGGCTCCGCATCAGACACCGCCCACTGTCGATCCTTGAGGTAATCACCCAGAATCGCCCGCCGATTCTCCCGCAGCGTCTCCAGATTCGCCAACGAACTCACGAAATGATGATGCACCGCGTCCCGGTAAGTGCTTTCACGGCCCGTCGCCTGCTTGACCGACGCCGCATTCACCCCCGCCTGTTCATACAACAGACCAATCGTCCCCAGCAGGTTCGCCCACGAATTCGTATAGCCCGGATACCACTCCTCATACCATTCCTGCGTGTAATAACTCCATCCATGCCGGTCGAACGCCCGCGCCTGATCCGAGGAAAATTGCCGCCGCCAGGTCTGGTTTTTCGCCGATTCCATCACATTGTACGGCTCGCGGGGAGGGTCAAAAAGATAAGTGTCCAGTCCTCCCATCTCATGAGAATCCACCAATAAATGCGGATTCCAAGAAAGAATCGCCGCCGCCCGACCCCTCGTTTCCGGCTGCGTCTGCATCAACCAGTCCCGGTTCAGATCGAACAGATAATGATTCCCCCGTCCCGCCGACCACAGCCCCGAATGTTGCATCGCCTGATAATCCGGGTTCGGCACCTTGCCCGTCAGCGTCTGCAGTTGGTTCAAATAGCGCTCCCGCCCATCGGGATTCTGCAGTGGATCAATATTGATCACCAGTTCCGCCCGGAGCCGCCGCGCCATCTCATCCGTCCCCGCGGCGAGCCGATACGCCACCATGATCGCTGCATCCGTGCTTGACAATTCATCCCCATGAATCGAATACGCCATCCACGCAATTCCGGGCAGCGTCTTGAGAATTCGCCCGGCTTCCTCCTCATTGGCAATTTTCCGGGGATCGGCCAACTTCCCCGCATCCTCCCGAATCGCATCCAGCCGGGCATGATTTTCCCGGCTCGTAATCGTCAAAGAATACAATGCCCTCCCCTCATGCGTCTCCGCCGTCCGGGTCAGCGTTACCAATGGAGAGGCCTCCGCCAATGCCTTCAGATAACGCACAAGCGGCTCATACCGAACCGCCCCATCCCCCACCGCATGACCGATCACCGATTCCGGCGTAGGCACAGATGGATCCATCTTCGCCGGGTCAAAAAACAACCGCCCACCTTCATCCCCCGAATCAGCCGATGCCGTTCCCCTCTCTTCCGCCATGATCATTGAAGGGGAAAAGCACGCCGCAAGCAGGCACCCGAATAAAAGAGAAATGAACATCAGCGAGATGCGCGAATCAATCGTATGACACTTGGGCATGGATAATTCTCCAGGAGAAATGCAAAAAATGCTCCCAATCCAACGAGAGCCGATCTCCCCGTTATACCCTCATCCCGACGAAAGGTCTCACCTGATGCCCAAAAAACGAATGAAGCCAGGGATAACCCGTACTCTCCGACCATTGAAAAAATAACCCCGGCCATAGGCCGGGGTCATGTCAATAATCATAAAATTGGATTGTGGATTAGCCGCGACGACGACGCGTACCAGCCAAACCGGCCAGGCCGATCAAGGCCAATACACCGGGAGCCGGAACCACCGAAGCCACCATACCAATACCGGGGCTGGGCGGAATCGAATCCGCATACGATGCATTACTCATCGTGGGAGCCAGATCAGAAAGGAACCAGTTCACCTCCGATTCCTCGCCCGTATCCAGCAGACTCGCGTAATCCCAGGTGTAATTGTTGCTCCCAGAAGTGAATCCACTACCCGCCTGAATGATGGCCCCCGCAACTTCCGCTTCGCCAGCCAAATTTGCGAAGTGAGCCGCATCATGACCCACCGCATCGAGATCCATATTTACCATCCCTGCCGACAAAACATTCGATGTCGCCCCCACATTTACCGAAAACAGTTCCCCATCTAGAATGTTCGACTCAATCTGATAGTTATACAGATACGAATTCAGCGTTGTCCCCCCCGTAATGGCCATGACCAACGGCGCAAAATCAGTTCCGGTATAGTCGCCGGGATTCAAAACCAACCAATCCACGGTGCCTACCACGGTCGTTCCGTCCCAAACCGACAATAAAGTCGTCTCCCCCGCCACGGGCATATTCGAAACCAAACCACCCATCGCTGGTGCACCCCACAACATCGCCATGGCCATCGCGGTCAATCCAAAAACTTTCTTTCCAGTAATCATAATCAAATCTCCTTGTCTCTCTCTTCCACAAAAGAGCCAAGGAAGATCCCAAACCCTACGGCAGAGTTCGGTAATCCATTACCTGAAACATAATGCGTAAATCGCTGTCTGCAACCAGGTTACAATAATATAAAGAATAATAAAATTATGGGACTCATTTTAATGTTCACTATCTTCTCTCCTCCACCCACCTCCTCGCGCCGCAAATCAGGCCGGGAGCGATAACCCCGCACCGCATGCCCGATACTTTCTGCCCACCCGATTAGAATACTCGGTTTCCCCGCAATAAGAGTCCGAGAATCACAACTCCAGAAAGGATTTTCATGACCACTGCCCTCGTCCTCGGTGCCGGCCTCGTCGGCGCCACCATCGCCGATGACCTCTCCTCCGACCCTTCATTCCAGGTCACCCTCGCCGATAACCGTCCCCCCGCCCTCAAAGCCGCCACCGCTCGCTGCTCGGGTCGCATCACCACCACCTGCGCTGATCTCTCCGACATCACCCAACTCAAAACCCTCATCGAACCTTACGACATCATCCTCGGCGCCCTCGCCAGCCCCCTCGGCTTTCAAACCCTTCGCACCGTCATCGAAGCGGGCAAAAACTTCTGTGACATCTGCTTCATGCCCGAAAATGCCCTCGAACTCGATGCGCTCGCCAAACAACAAGGCGTCACCGCCGTCATAGACTGCGGCGTCGCCCCCGGCATGAGCCACCTCCTCGCCGGCTACGGCACCACTCAACTCGACGCCTGCACCAACATCGAAATCTATGTCGGCGGCCTTCCCCGAAAACCCGCCTGGCCCTTCCACTACAAAGCCGGCTTCTCCCCCGCCGATGTCATCGAAGAATACACCCGCCCCGCCCGCCTCGTGGAAAACGGCCAAATCGTCACCCGCGAAGCCCTCTCCGAACCGGAAATAATGGAATTTGCAGAAGTCGGCAATCTCGAGGCCTTCAACACCGACGGCCTCCGCTCCCTCCTCCACACCTCCTCCGTCCCCGACATGAAGGAAAAAACCCTCCGCTACCCCGGCCACATCGAACTCATGCGCATCTTCCGCGAAACCGGCCTCTTCTCTAAACAACCGATAGAAGTGGGGGGGGCAATGGTCAAACCCCTCGACCTCACCTCCGCCCTCCTCTTCCCCAAGTGGACCTTCGCCGAAAACGAAGAAGACCTCACCGTCATGCGCGTTATCGTCGAAGGCACCAAAAACCAAAAACCCACCCGCCTCTCCTGGAATCTCCTCGAATACTTCCACCAGCCCTCCCACACCACCAGCATGGCCCGCACCACCGCCATCCCCTGTGCCATCATCGCCCGCCTCATCGCCAATGGCGAATTCAACCCCCCCGGCGTAATCGCCCCTGAACAAATCGGCCAGACTCCCGGCCTCTACGAAAAAAT
>CAZLXE010000121.1:0-7468 GCA_964563005.1 uncultured Isosphaeraceae bacterium | reverse complement strand
CCACTCGTTGCTCCAGGTAAGTGAAAGCAGCAATCAGAATATCATCCTCCGCTCGTCCTGCATTGTGCTTCCGCACCGCTGATTCAATAAACTGTGGCCAGTTTCCCGGGGCCGGGTAGCGACGCATCAATTCCCGCAGGGCATCCAGGCCAAACGGCGACCCCGCCCGATTCTTTGCCTCGAATGCCCCGTCGGTATAGATCATCATGACATCCCCCGGCGCCAGTTCCACTATCTGCTGCTCCACTCCGAATTCCTCTTCTTCCACTGCCCCCAGCAGGGCCGTGGTGGAGGCGAGGTCCGTCACTTTTCCATTTGCCCCGCGCAGAAACGCCGGTGGGTGGCCCGCATTGGCATATTGCAGAATGCCCTCATGAGGATCCAGTGTCAGGCACATCGCCGTTACAAAAATATTGTGCTTCACCAGTGTCAGCAGTACATACCGGTTAAGGAGAGACAGTAACTCCCCCGGTTCAATCCGTGGCAACTCTCCCCGAATCCGCTCAAGCTCACCATACAATCGATTCACCGTCAATGCCGCCGTCAATCCGTGACCCGTAACATCCAGCAGGGTGGCGTAGATCCTCCCCGCCGGGCCGACATAGAGATGAATGAAATCACCCCCCAGTTCCCGCATGGGCAGATAAGTATATTCAAACCGTACGAAATCATCGCGATACGGTTGAGGAAACATGCTTTCGTGAATCGAACGCGCCCGGTGCATCTCCTGACGCATGGCCAGAAAATGCGATCCTACCATGCGCTGTTGAAACGATTCAGAATGTCGATGCAATCGCCACGCACAGATTCCCAAACCGGGAAGAAAAATGCCAGGAGCAAAGAGAACGATCAGAATGCGTCCTACCACCGTCGTAGCCGGTTCCGGATGGGCAAACAGACAAATCAATGCCCATGCCAACATCAAAGGATAGAACGGCCGGAGTGATTCCTGCGGCCTCCAGGGCAGAAAGAGACACGCCAGACTATGCCACAAAAATACCGTGAACAACAGATTGATGTTTTTTGCATGCCCCGTCAGACGAAGCAGCAGATACATGAGAAGCATGATGCCCACGCATTGAAAGATCATGCGACTGGCCCCCCGCAAAATAATTTCCCGACTTGCCTCCTTCCATTCCGGTCCGCTCGATCCCTGTTTTCGTCCCCCCAGATTCCACGAGATAATTCCCAGCAGGGGGATCAAGGCGGCGCTGTAAATAATGAATCCCGTCATGCTCCCGTCCGTCCCGATCGGTTGCGTCAGCATCATGCCCATCAGAACTTCGAGTCCCCCCAGGATCAACAAGGCAATGCAGAAATTGCGAAAGCGCCGCCGCAACCAGACTTCAATCTCCTCCTCATACTCTGTCGCAAACAGATTGAGCGTGGAAGTTTGAGTCATGGCGGCATTCTACTCGGAGACCATATATATATGAAGGTGGGGCGGGGAAAGCGCAACGAAAACCAGCCCGGAACCATAACTCATTGGGAATCAGAGAGAATCTATTTTCTGTCGGATGTGTGCCGATCCGGCTGCCCGCAAGTCCTTTTGACCCGAATCAGGTATTCGCCAGCACTTCGTCTCGCAGCCGATCCGGCATGGGACGATATTCCGATGGCTCCATTGTGCTGGACGCTCGACCCTGAGTAAGCCCGCGTAGCACCGTGGTATAGCCGAACATTTCCGAGAGGGGAACATCCGCGGTGATGATCCGCACAATGCCTCGCAGTTCCGAATCGTGAATCTGCCCTCGCCGCGAAGCCAGATCACCGGAAACCGGGCCGAAGAATTCCTCGGGCGTGGTAACCGTCACCTTCATAATCGGTTCCAGCAACGCGATACCCGCTTGTGTACACGCTTGCCGGAAGGCCAATGCCCCTGCCTGTTCAAACGCAATCTGACTGGAATCCACATCGTGATACGAGCCGAAAATCAGTTCAACTTTGATGTTCTGCACGGGATAGCCACCGAGAATGCCCGACTTCGCTGCATTCCGAATGCCAACCCCCACGGAGGGAATATATTCCCGGGGAATAACCCCCTGCGAAACCTTGTCCACAAATACAATGCCGTCTTTCATCTCCAATTCCTCGGCCTCCGCTTCCGCTTTCGTAATCGGTGCCACATTGATCACCGCATCGCCATACTGACCTCGACCACCGGTCTGCTTCACAAATTTCCCCCGCACCCCATCGGCCGGGCCGAGAATGGTTTCGCGATAACTCACCCGAGGCGTTCCCACCTGCACCCCCACTTTCATGTCCCGTACAAGCTTGTGCTTGATGATCTCCAAATGCAACTCGCCCATGCCGGAAATAATCGTTTCTCCCGTTTCTTCGTTGAACTGTGTGCGGAATGAAGGATCTTCACGGCGAATGGTCACCAACGCCTCTGAAAGTTTCTTCTTGTCGTCCGTCGTGTTCGGTTCGATCGACATCGAAATCACCGGATCGGGGAAGGTCATGCGCTCCAGAATAATGGGATGGTTGGGATCGCAGATGGTGTCGCCCGTCACCGAATTCTTCAATCCGATCAACGCCACAATCTGACCCGCTCCGACCTCATCCAGGGATTCTCGATCCTTCGCGTGCATCTCATAAATACGGCTGACATTTTCCTTCCGATTGTTCCCCGGATTCAACACCCGGCTGCCCTTCGCCAGTACGCCCGAATACACCCGCACATAGGTCAGATCCCCATGGGTATCCGAAACCACCTTGAACACCAACCCCGAGAATGGGGCATCTTCGGCGTGCTCGCGAGTGAGTTTATCATCATTCCGGGGATGAACCCCGGTGATCTCCGGCACCTCCAGGGGATTGGGAAGAAACTCGATGACCCCATTCAGCAGCCGCTGCACCCCGATATTTTTTAACGCCGACCCGCAATACACCGGTACACAGAGATGATTGATCGTCCCGTTATGCAACGCCCGCTTCACCGCTTCAATCGAAACCGAGTGTTCATCCTCCAGATATTGCTCCATCAACTCATCATCGAGATCCGCGGCTTTCTCCACCAATTCGTGCCGCCACATTTCCGCCATGTCGTGCAGATCCTCTGGAATCTCCCGCTGCTCCACGATTGCCCCCATCTCGCTCTCATCGAAGTAGTATGCCTTCATTTCCAGTAGATCGATGACCCCCTCGAAGGTGTCCGAGTCCCCGATGGGAAGTTGCAATGCGATCGGGTTCGCCCCCAGCCGATCCCGAATCGTCCCGAAACTGAATTCAAAATCCGCTCCGATCTTGTCCATCTTGTTAATGAAACAGACGCGGGGTACATCGTATCGATCCGCCTGCCGCCACACCGTTTCCGACTGCGCTTCTACCCCCTCCTTGGCGTCAAACACCGCCACCGCCCCATCCAGAACCCGCAGCGATCGTTCCACCTCAATGGTAAAGTCCACATGTCCCGGCGTGTCGATCAGATTGATCTTGTAGTCCTGACCGTTGTAAGTCCACGGGCAGGTCGTCGCGGCGGACTGAATCGTAATTCCCCGCTCCTGCTCTTCCTGCAGGAAATCCATCGTCGCTGTGCCTTCATGCACCTCACCGATCTTATAATTCTTCCCGGTATAAAACAGGATGCGCTCGGTAACGGTAGTCTTGCCGGCGTCGATGTGAGCACAAATGCCGATATTGCGGACAGTGGTGAGATCAAGAGACATGAAGGAAACTCGTAAAAAAGAAAACTGGAATCGAAATGGGGTGCTCCGCCAACGGACGGCTGGCACGCCTGATGTATCATCACGCCCCGGCAAACAAATATATGTGCCGGGAATTTGGTTATTTGACTGATCGGTTATCCCAATACCCACGGTTTGGTATTCCGGGGGCGGGGTTCAGTCCTGTATTGTCGGCCCGCGTTACGCAGGGCCAACCAGGGCCTCAACGCAATCGGGCATCCTCGTCTTCATCCTGCAAGGGGCAACTCCTTTCGGGGGGGGCCGATCCAGGGAGGGATGCGGTTGCTTAAAGACGGCCGTGCCGCCCTTCATCCCTCATTATCGGCACATAAACACCGATACTCAAGAGGGATTTTCGATCTATAGTAGCCGTTTATCATCCCCCGTCAAACCCCAACCCCCGAAATTTCCCCAAAGAATTCCCCCCGAAAGTTTCTCCGGGAGTTCCCCCAGATTTCCTTGCTCAATCCGCCATTTTCTCCTTTCCCCAGTGATTCTCAATCACCTCCCGCATCGCCGCCGTACTCATCCGGAAGTTCCCCCGACCCCCGTGACCCCTCGATCCTCGAACACCCTGCCCCCGCTCCACCTGAATAACCCCATCCCCGGGAAACCACTTCCATAGAAAAGACCCGGTCACAATCTTCGATTTCTCAATCGCCAGCAACGCCGCCGCCATGCACCGCCGTTGCACCAGTTCTGCCTGCTCCCCGCCCGTCTGATGCTCCCACGGCCGCGCCGCCGCTGTCGCCGACCGGTTATAGCCCAATTCACACAGAATGATGGGACGATTCTGCTGCTTCCCATACTTCTCCAGCCGCCCGATCAGCCGCCCCCAGGCCCGATCCAATTCCTTCTCCGGCGGCACCAGTTCATGCTGTACCAGGGGAAAATATCCCTGTATTCCCACCGCATCCAGCGCATCCCAGAACTTCACCCGTTCGAACGAATCCCAGTTCGCGGCATAAGTCAAGGGGGCCTCCGTGATCGCCCTCACCTTTTCAATGATTCGCCGCCATTCTTTCTCATGCCTCACCGTGCGATCCAGTTCCGTCCCCACCACAAACGCATCCGCATCCTTCGCCAACTCCGCCACCCGGGTAATCCATGCTTCGTAAGTCTCGAAGAACCGCGACCATTCCTCTGCGGAATCAAAATCAATCTCGCCCCGCCAACTGAACCCGCTCCCCCAATACGCAATATGCGGCTTGATCATGATCTTCAGCCCCAGTCGATGCGCCTCCTCAATCGGCCGCGTCAACCATCGGGCCTCATCGTACATGCGGCTTCTCCTCCCACGCTCCCCCCCCGAGACCGTTCCATCCTGCCGAATCCCCCCATACGGATGAATCGCCACCCAGTTCACGCCCATCCCCTTCAATTCCGCCATCGTCGCCACCATCGCATCCGACCCCCACGCCATCCCACTCCCATGACAAGAAATCGTCATCCCCCGCACCTCAGCATGCGGATCATCCCCGGCAACCCCGGGGTTCCCGGATGTGCCCGGCTCATCCGCACCCAGCAGAAAAAGAACGGGGAATACCAATAGTAGGGTGGGCACCGCCCACCAAGACTTGAACAGCCGCCATTGAAATAAATCAGACATCAAGCACTCCACAAGCCAACACAATGATCCCATCTAATACCCCTTCCTTAAAATCGGGTTTCAGTCCGATGACCATACAAAAGGCCTTCTCAACCCTCGATGCCAATCCCTCATGGCGTATGGATCACCCCTCTTACCAATTCCGGGGGGCTAGGTCTCCAGTATCGAATCGATCCGGTCCCGAACCTCCTCATCCAGTTCCAATTCGCTGGCCTGCACATTCTCTTTGATCTGCTCCGGCTTCGAGGCCCCGATGATCGTGCTGGTTAATTCCGAACGGCGCAGGCACCAGGCCAGGGCCAGGGCCGCGAGGGAAGTCCCCATGCCGTCCGCGAGTTCCTTCAATTTTTTCACCCGCGCCATATTTTCTTCGGTCAACCGCGGCGAAATGAACTGCCCCAACTTCTCATCGGCCGCCCGGCTTCCCTCCGGCACCCCCTCCAGGTATTTTCCCGTCAGCAATCCCTCACAAAGCGGCGAGAAGTTCACGATCCCCATCCCGTGCCGTTCGCACATGGGAAACACCTCCGGCTCCCAGTGTCGTTCCAACATGTTGTAGAGCGGCTGATTGCTCACCGGACGATGCCAGCCGTGCTCCTCGCAGATGCCCACCGCCTCGTCGATCTGCTCCGCATTCCACTCGCTCACGCCCCAATACAGCGCCTTCCCCTGATCAATAATGTCATTCATCGCCCGGCAGGTTTCCGGCAGCGGCGTTTCCTCATCAAACCGATGGCACTGATAAAGATCGAGATAATCCGTATCCAAACGCTTCAGTGAAGCGTGACACTGCTCGAAGATATGCTTGCGGCTCAAACCCCGGTCGTTCGCTCCCGGAAACGGCCAGTCCTGTTGAAACGGCCAGAACAACTTCGTCGCCAGCACAAAAGTATCTCTGCGAAATGGTTTTAAAGCCCGCCCCACGATCACTTCCGTCTCCCCCCGTCCGTACGCGTTCGCCGTATCGAAAAAGTTGACTCCCGATTCATACGCCGTGCGATGCAGCGAATCCGCCAGTTGCTGATCCTTCTGATTGAAGGTCAACCACGAGCCGAAGCCGATTTCCGACAATTTAATTCCCCACATACCCAGACGGCGATACTTCATAAAATCATATTCCTTGGTAAAAGTCAGGATTCATCCTGACAGAATGGTACAAACTAATAATCAATCACATCATCCGAATCTTCCATCGTTTCCTCTTCCTTCCCCAGCACCGGCTGATCGACCTCATCATGCAATCCCGGCACAAAACCCGGCGAGCCGATGTCCGCCCGGTTGAATACCACCGTCGTGCGGCACGCCCACGCCCCGTTCTTCCCCTCCTCCGTTTTCTTCCAACCCGTCCCATCATTCAAATCCTTCACCTGATAATCCTTCAACCAGATGCTCTGCCCATTGCACTTCGGCCAGTCGCCCCCCGATTCATAATTCACCTCACATACCACCATGCCCGAACCATCCAGCAGTTGCAGTACCTCATTCTCCTCCGTGGGCGAATTCGCCAGACCCGACCACTTCACCGGAATCACCTGATACTTTCGAATAGAAGATGAGGACGGCTCTTCTTCTGAATTCCGGGGGCCGGGGGACCACGCCGCCCGAAACGCCTTCTCATCAACCTTCTTTTTATTAACCAGAATCGCCACCCCGCCGGGCGCCAGCGTACACGAGAACTTCCCCCAATCCCGGTTGTCCTCATCATCCAGCCGCCAGTTTCTCATCTTCACCGGCTCCTTGCCCACATTGGCGATCTCCACCCACTCCGATGCCCCGCCCCGCTCGTCCGAAGCCGGGTTGTACATAATCTCCGTAATAAGAACCCTCCCACCCCCGGAAACACCCCCGGAAACACCCCCGGAAACGCCCCCGGAATTGCCCCCGGCCCCGGAAATACCTCTTCCCGTGTTGAGTTCTCCGACTGCACTCTCCGGAACAAATCCGGGGGCAGAAGCCCCACCCGAAATCCAACCCGACAAACCCAATAAAAGCATCATCACATAAGCCATGGCAAACTCCTTTCCTCGGAATCCGGCGAACCCCGATACTCTACCCCAACTGGACCTTTTTCGCCCCTTCACCCCTCCATGCCCCCCGATTCACCCCAACCAGAAGATCCCCCCCGGGATCCCCCCCTCACCCCGGATCTCCTCCTCTTCGCCTATCGACA
>CAZLXE010000120.1:0-7510 GCA_964563005.1 uncultured Isosphaeraceae bacterium | reverse complement strand
ACCGCCCGACCCGCCAGATGCTCCGCAATAATCCCCGCGATCTTCTCCTGCATCCGTTTCGCCTTCGCCACCGACCCTGACTTCAAATCATTCGCCATCACACTGAAGACAATCGTTCCTCCGCCGGGAACCGAAACATATCCGCTCAAACAACTCACCCCACGAATATACCCCGACTTCGCTCGCACCATTCCGCCGTGCAGATCCGTATTTTTAAACCGCTTCTTCAGCGTGCCACTTTCTGCCGCCACCGCCATGCTTTCCCTCATCGTGTCCCGTAACTTCTCATCGCGCAGAAATGAACCCAGCCAGGCCGAAAGCAGGCGAGGCGAAACCCGGTTCTCCCGGCTCATTCCCGACCCATCCGACACAATCAAGTCCGACACCAACTCCGCCTTTCCCAATCGTTCCATCACCAGATGCCGAATCACCGCCGAGCCATCCCGCCACGAACCCGGCCGCCCCGTCATCTCATGAGCCACCCGCTTCAGCAGACTTTCTGCATACATATTCTGACTATCCCGATTGCACCGGGTCAACGCCGTACGCAACGGCGTTGAAATCACCGGCCCCACCGTTTCGCCCGTAGAAATCATCTCGTCCGCCCCGATCGCCCTCACCGACCCCACTTCAATCCTCTTCTTTTTCAACCGGTCTTGCAGCAACTCACCGAAAAACTGCGGCATGTCATGCACCGTCACCGGAACCGGTGTGCGATACGCATGCTTTACATTCCCATAGAACGACAGGCGATTCCCGTTCGGAGGCCGGGCAATCCAGATGCTGTTCCGCGCTCCTTTCCCCCCCTTGCTGCTCGCCTTATTAGTGGGACTGAGCCACGGCGCATAAGGATGAAATACTTCCAATGAAGGTCGCCCCGCATTCGCCCCCGGACTCGGATAAAAATGCAGCACATTCAGATGAAAATTTAGTCCCGCCACCTGAGCGCAATATCTCCGGTTCAATTGCTCCGCGGGCCAGAGGGGATGCACCAGTTCCCGATCGAAAATCCGATCATCCACCACAATTTCCCGAATATTTTTCAGCCCCGTACCCACGATGGCTTCCACCCATAAATCCAGAAACCCCTCCACATCCATCCGCGGCTCCATCTCTTTCAACAACTCAGGATCGCCGAACGCCGGATCGCCTCCCCCCACAATGATGATCCGATCTCTATCCCGGATCATCCGCGTCTCAAACCGAAAGTTCGGCCCCAAAGCCAGTAATGCCGAACCCGTCGTGATCAATTTCATATTGCTCGCCGGAATCAGCGGCACGCCCGCATTGATGGACACCAGTTCCCGATCCGTTTTTCCATCCCACCTCCGCACGCTCACCCCCACCGACGCCGCCCCCAGGTCCGCCGTTTTCACCGCCAACTCGATCGATTCCCGCAACCCCGCTCCCGAGCAAGGGGTGAGCAGGGCAAGGACTAGGAAAAGCAAGAGTCGTCTGGTGTATCGGGAAACGATGAGGAACTTGAAAAATGGAGTCGGCATACGCCCATGATATCGGGGGAAAGCCAGCCCATGCTCCAACCGGCAGAACAGGGGGCAAACACAATCACCACATCCGATGAATTGACCCGGAATTTCCCGGAAATAAAGTGGGCGATACAGGACTCGAACCTGTGACCTCACGGGTGTGATCCGTGCGTTCTAGCCAACTGAACTAATCGCCCCGCGAGCCGCCAGTATATCCCCCCGCATTCAACGCCGCCAATCACCCATCAGCAATACCCGGGGTAATCGCATTCTCCACCTTTTTCGGTGCCACTGCCTGGAGCGGAGCGGAAGGCAGTGCGGGAGTCCTTATGCGTCCGCCGCAACCTTCCCTGAGCATTTTACCTGTAAGAGGATGGCCTCGAATTCAGTGAGAATGCAATCACCCATCAGCAAAACCCCTGATCCGATCCGCAAACTCCGTTGCCAGAGCCGCCCGGCACTCCTCCCACGCCATATCCGCCTTCCCTCCCCACCACTCCGGCTGTGTCCGCGCCCGCAACACCGGCTCCGGCAATGATGTCATCTGCCCTTCCAGTCCCCTCCCCTTCAATTCCAACGGCTTCATCGTCGCATGTCCCCTTCTCAAAAGAGCATGCACCAGCCACAACTGCCGATTCATAAGCAATCGCAGAGCCGCCTCTTCCATCCGCAATTCCGTCAATCCCCGCATCCGATCCATCGTCCGCTTGCCGTGTGCCCTCACCGCTTCAAACAGCGCCCCTGCCCCCGCCCCGATCGCCGTCCCTGTTCCCAACGACAGCCCCCCAGACACAATATCCAGCGTCAGCCCGATCATCGCTCCTGTTGCCGCATATTTCCCCGCCTTGATTCCGAATTCCCGCAAAGCCGCCGGCGAAAATAAATCCAATCCCCACTGCCCCTCGGCAATCGGCAACTCCGATGCCAGGCAATCATCCGCACGAAACTGAAATAAATCCAGCAACTGCCCCACGCATTTCTCCTCCCGCTTTCGAATGTCCCGTTTCATCTCCTCCATACTCTGCTCCATCTCCCGCTGATCCTCTGCTGACACGGTTTGGCAATACGCCGCCGCCTCAATCACCAACTCTGCCACCATCCCCGCCGCCACCCGTACCAACTCCCCGCGCCGTCGCCCCCGATCCTCAATCAACGCATCCAGCGCCTCCCGATGCCCGTCCAGCAGCGACTTCATCTTCTCAAACAATCGCCGCTCATCCTCCGGCCCCACTACCTCCGCATCAAACTCCACCACCGCATGCAGATTCAAACGAGCCAGATGCTCCCGCCAACCCCCGGTACCTCCGCCCCCGGATATACCTCCGGTTCCTCCACCCCCCCCAGTTCCCCCCTCTGCTCCCGAAACTACAAAGTTCAACACCGGCACTACCGGCCGGGCACACCACCCCAGAATGGTCAACTCATCCCGATGCTTCCCCAACACCGGATCCCGGGCATCGATCACATACAGCACCAAGTCGCTCGCCAGCACCTGCCGCAGCACCTTCGCCTCCTGATGAAAGCGACCCCGGGCCGGCTGCGAAGCAAGAAACGCCTGAATGCGATCAACTCCGTCCGCCCTCGATCCGGCTTGCTCACTTTCCAGCAGATCCAATAAAGAAATCGAATCCTCCAGCCCCGGCGTGTCATACAGTTCCATCATCGGCGCTCCATCCACCAGCAACGCCGCCCCCTCCACCTCCCGGGTCACCGCCGGCCGGTCGGATACCTCTCCGAATTCAATATCCCATAAGAGGGTGCGCAGCAGCGAGGTCTTCCCTGTATTCGTGTGTCCCGCCACGACGACCTTGAGGACTGTGGCACTCATGACTCCGCCTCCAACGCCAGATCCAATCGATGGCGTAATTCATCCAGTTCCTGCCGCACCTGTTCCGGCGTCGACAGCGGCGGCGATCCCTCATCCTCCACCACCTGATCCAGAATGCGGGTAATTGCCGATTCCCCCCGCCCCTGAAGTTCCAATACCAGCCCAAACAACGCCGCCCCGTCCACCACTTCCCGATAATCCGAAACTCCTTCCCCTTCGGAATCACCAGTCCCCACACCTCTTCCTGCATGCAGCACCGTCGACAACGCCGCTCCGAATCCCGTCCACAGCGGCAACGATGCAATCGCCACCGGTGAAATCAATGCCGCCGCCGCTACACACCCGAATGCCCCGGCCGCCGCCCCCGCCGCCAGCCATCGCGGCTTGAGCCGGAAACGCGAGGGAAGCAGGTGAATAATTCGATCTGCGCTCAATTCCAGCGATGGCACAATCTCCTTCGCTTTCAAGTCAGGCAGATGAAACAAGCCCCGCCACCCTTCCACGCCTTCCCGATAATGCCTCGCTATCGCGCGATGAAGTTTCAGCCGCTCCCCATGATCGGGTGTCCCCCGCCATCCCTCAGCATGCTCCACAATCGTAGCGAACGCGGCTTCAATTTTTCGATTCCCCAGTTCTTCCCCGGCTTGAAAACCCATTCCCAGAAAATTCCGCAGCGCCTCCGCCCCCGCCTCTCCAAAGTGATCCAGATCCAGTTCCAGAATATCCCCTTCCGGCACGCCCGCTCGTTTGCCTAATGCCCGCCAATCCTCTATCCGTTGCTGCACCGCTTTACCAACAGACCGGTCTCGCAACCGTTGTCCCCCGGTGAACCACAGGCATACTCCCGCCCTCGACCCCGCAGCCGACCGCAACTGCCTGACAAAAGCCAGCGCCCCCCGATCCGGCGTATTCGTAAGCGAACAAATCACCAGCACACATCGCACCCCTTCCCCCCGCGTCTCAATCGTCTGAATCACCTTCGATCGCTCTTCCCGCGTCGAAACAAAACCCAGATCATCCCCGGGCACTCCAGCGATCTTCGGCGGCCACCCTCCCGCACTCCCCTCCACCTCGAATCCCACCAGAGCAAACGATCCCGTCCCCGATTCCCGCCACCCTGAACCATCTCCTTGATCCCCCTCACCCCAGGCCAAAGCACCATCGTCCTCGTCACCTGCCCCCGAATCCTCCCCCACAATCCCCAACGACCGCCGTTCCGGAAGTAATCGCTTCCTCAATCGAACAAAGTCGGGATGATCGAGATTCAGCCCCGCCCGCCGTATCGCCCTCCGCCGCATTCCCAGACACACCACCAGAAAAAACATCCGCGGCGCCACCCCATACATCACAATGCATCCCACCAGCAACCCCGACCACGCCCCGCTTGCTTCCTCTCCATTGCCCCCCATCGCATGGCCGGTCCACTGACTGCCCCGAATCTGCTCCTCGCTCGGCACGACAAACCCTGCCCGCTCCGGCACAATTGCAATCCACTGCGTCAATGGGGTATAGGATCGTTCCGAAAGAATCGTCGTCTCCCACCCGAAGGTGTAATGCCGCGTACTCAGCAGAATCAGCAGCACCCCCAACGCTCCCAGATTGAAACACAGCCACACCCCATGACTGATCCCGCTCAGCCCCCACCGCAACCCTTTCGCGCGAGCCAGCGCCTCCATCCCCGCCAGATGCACCGGGTCATGACACACCCGGCGACTGATCCGTCGCCCGACCCCCACAATCAACGCCCCCAACGACCCCGTCGTGGGCAGATGCGAACCAAACACCATCACCCCCAGCCAGATCGCCAGCACCAGCGTCTGCACCAGCAATATCCCCAGGAACGCCAGATAAAAATTCACCGGCTCATCCCGACCCGCCCCCAGCACCGCCCTTGCCGTCCCTGCCCCCGCCCCCGCCACCAGAATCATCGCCCCCACCAGCACCATCGTCATCACGCCCCGAATGTGCCGCAACGCCCCCTCCAACCGCTCCATCACCGGCAGTGCCCGTGCCCGACAAACCAGCCGTTGCTCTATTGATCCCCCTGCCCGGCATGCCGCCTCCACCGCCGTCGCATCGTGCAGATCCTCCCCCGAAATCCTCTCATACGCCCGCACCGCCTCCACCAGCAACCGATCCTCCGGCGAAACAGGCGAGATGGCGTGGGCAGACGCGGAATTCATATTGACATCGTACAGACCCGTCCCCGTTTATCCTTCCCGCCTCCCCATCATCTCAAAACCTCAAGAATTCTCCCCCCTCGGCTCCTCCCGCTCCACCGGCTGATATGGATTCTTCTTCTCTCCCCCCACCGAAACCTGCGGCATTTCCTGACCCCCGATTCCCCCGGCGCCCCCGATTCCCCCGGTATCCTCAGCAGAACTCGAAGAACCAGAAGATCGCGGCAAGGCCCCCTGCGACGGCGTCGAAGAAAATTCCTCAATCTCATCCTCCACCCCCTTGATTCCCTTTTTGAACTCCACAATCCCTTTCCCCAGACTCCGCCCCACCTCCGGCAGCCGCCGCCCGAATATCAACAGGCCGATGATGAGAATAACCACCATCTCAAATCCCCCGGGCATTCCGAACGCGAATAAAAGCGGGTTGATTGAATCGAAAACAGTCATGGGAATCATTCCTGAAACAGGTTAAATGCAATACCGACTCCCTTATCCTATCGGCATTCCCCGCTCCCGTCTCTCTCCACCCCAATTTATATCGAATTCACCGGGTGCCCGGTTCCACTGCCTGGAGCAAGGGTGGAAGGCCGTGTGAGAGTCCTTACGCATCCGTCGCCGCCTCTCCCCTCCGCCTCCCCTGAAATAATGCCATAATCCCCACTCTGACGATGCTTCCCAGAGAAATCAGCTCGATTCCCAACCCTAAATATCCCCTCAATCCCTCAAATCAACCACCATGCCCACCCCTCAAATCACCCGCCGCCTCCTCCTCCTCATCCCCATCCTCTGCGTCCTTGGCTGTAAATCCGCCCAGCCCACGCCGCTGACCACCGCCAAGCCCCAACCCAACTACGCCCGCCCTCTCGCCCCCGGCCAGTCCGCCCTCCGGCTCCTCACCAATCCCGCCGATTTCCCCGATCTCACCGCCCCCTTCGAGCATCGCGATATTTTCCTTACCAATGCCCTCGAATCCAGCATCCAATGGTTTGCCGCCCCCTCCAGTCACCAGTTCTTCCCCTTTGAAGGCATCACCCACGAGCGTGCGCTCGCCTCCCTCATTGCCCTCCGCGATCTCCTCGCCACTTCCCAAAGTGCCGACCAGTTCGCCGCCGATCTCCGCCAAAAATTCGATATCTATCAATCCGTCGGCTACAACAACCAAGGAACCGTCCTCTTCACCGGCTATTACGCCCCCATCTTCAACGCCAGCCGCACCCGCACCGCCCGCTTCACTGCCCCTCTTTATACCCGCCCCGACGACCTCGCCACCGACCCCGTCACCGGCCAGCCCCTCGGCCAAACCCTCCCGGACGGCTCACACGCCCCGTATCCCACCCGCGCCGAAATAGAATCCTCAAATATGTTTGCCGGCCACGAACTCCTCTGGCTCGAAAACAAACTCGATGCCTACATCATCCACATCAACGGTTCCGCCAAACTTAAAATGACCGATGGCGAAACCCTCCACATCGGCTACGCCGGAAAAACCGACCGCCCCTACACCGGCCTCGGCCAATCCCTGATGGACGCGGGCATGCTCACCCCCGACACCATCTCCCTCCCCGCCATCCGTCACGCCTATCGCGCCCACCCGAAGCAGATTGAAGACCTCATTCTCAAAAACGAAAACTTCGTCTTCTTTACCGAATACCCCGGCGAAAACTGGCCCGCCGGTTCCCTCGGCTTCAAAGTCACACCCGAAACCTCCCTCGCCACCGACAAAACCATCTACCCCCGCGCCGGACTCGTCCTCGTCGATACCGAAACCATCACCTACTCCGGCGGCCGTCGCTCCTTTCAACGATTCATGCTCGATCAGGACACCGGCGGCGCCATCAAAGCCCCCGGCCGAGCCGACATCTTCATGGGCATAGGCCCCGGAGCCGAAATCCTCGCCGGCAGCCAATACGCCGAAGGAAAACTCTATTACTTCTTCCTGAAACCATAAACCAGGTTGATTGGTGCCACGACCTGAAGCGGAGCGGAAGGTCGTGTCTCGGAAGAGATTCATTCCA
>CAZLXE010000119.1:4915-7516 GCA_964563005.1 uncultured Isosphaeraceae bacterium | reverse complement strand
TAACTGAGTTCAATCGAGAACCCATTCGAGTTTGTAATGACCCATTCCCCGGGGTTCGGAGAGCAAGTCATCATGATGATTCATGAGATCACACCAACAGTCGGCCGATACAAAGCGCGAAAGCGCATAGGCCGCGGACACGGCAGCGGCCATGGAAAAACCAGTGGACGCGGGCATAAAGGCGCGGGTTCCCGTTCCGGCTACAAGAGACGACCCCATTTCGAAGGCGGGCAGATGTCCTTTGTGCGCCGCATTCCCAAGCGCGGATTTTCTAATTTTCAGTTCCAAACCAATTACCATGTGATCAACCTGAAATCACTGGAAGAGCGTCTGGATGATGGAGCCGAGGTCAATGTCGCAATGCTGGTGGAAGCGGGTTTGATTCGAGACACCAAGTTGCCGTTGAAAGTTCTTGGCGAAGGCGAGTTAACCAAAAAATTCACCGTCACCGCGGCCAAGTTTTCAGCGACGGCCCGAACCAAAATCGAGGCGTCAGGAGGTACAGTGGTGGTGAATGAAAAGAAAAAATGGCGACGGACACCAAAGAGTGCAAAACCCAAAGCCGCTGCGAAAGGGACGGAAACTTCGTAATTATCGACTCCAGTTGAGTCGCTGCCCTTTTTCTGATTTCAAGAGTAGGGCTGGAGAAACCCAATTATGTTTCAGGCGTTCATTAACATTTTCCGCATTCCCGATTTACGCAACCGCGTGCTCTTTTCACTGGGCATGTTGGTGATCTATCGCATCGGGTTCTGGATTCCTCTGGCGGGCGTGAATCAGGAAGCCATGAAAGAAGCGGCGGAGAACGCAGCCCAGAATTCCAGTGGGTTCGGCAAACTCATCCAATACGCCAGTATTTTCTCGGGTGGTTCGTTCAGTCAATCCACGATATTCGGCCTGGGCATCATGCCCTATATCACGGCCGCAATTATCTTCCAACTTTTACAGACGGCGGTCCCCCGCCTTCAGGAAATGAAAAAGGAAGGGGCTTCGGGCCAGCAGAAAATTACCGAGTGGACGCGCTACGCCACCCTGGCCATGTGTTTTATCCAGTCCATGATGTGGTTGAACTTCCTCGTTTCCTCAAAACTGGTCCAAAGTGAATTCCTCACCTCCAATGGAAAACTGATGTTTTTCTTCGCCGGGGTCACCGGACTGACCGCGGGCAGCATGTTCCTGATGTGGCTGGGAGAACAGATCGATAAGTATGGCATTGGCAACGGGGTCTCCCTCATTCTCACCGCGGGTATCATCGCCCGAATGCCGCGGGCCGTTTTGTGGGTGTACAATAATTTCGAAGCGGATCAGCAGGCGGGTTCGAACAACATCGGGGTGATGGGTGTTTTGTTCCTCATTGTTGCTTTCTTCATTGTGGTGGGCGGGGCTATTCTGATTACGGTCGCTCAACGCCGCATCCCCATTCAGCAGCAGAAGCACACCCGGGGACGAAAAGTGTTCGGGGGCGGCAAACACTATCTGCCGCTTCGGGTGAACCATGCGGGCGTCATGCCGATTATTTTCGCTAGTTCTCTGATGATCTTCCCTTCGGCATTCTTCGGTTATCTCAGTACCGCCGCGGCCGCAAGCGGCTCGTCCGGTTGGTGGTACAACACGGTGTCTTTTATCAATCTGAATCTTTCCATCGGCGAATATCCTTACATCATCTGCGAAATCATTCTCATTTACTTCTTCAGTTATTTCTGGACGACGGTTGTTTTCAGCCCCGATGAAATGGCTCGTCAACTTCGGGAGAACGGCAGTTTTATACCCGGCTTGCGTCCGGGGCCACGGACGGCGGAATATCTGGAGACGGTGGTAGAGCGCATCACCTATGTGGGAGCGGGATTTCTGGCCATCATCGCAGTGATTCCCTCTCTGGTCACCAAACAAATGGCCATACCGTTCTTTGTGGCGAGTTTTCTCGGGGGGACCGGTCTGCTTATTGTGGTGAGCGTAGGGTTGGATCTAATCCAGCGGGTTGAAGCCAACCTTATCATGAGAAACTACCCGGGATTCATCACGGGAACCGACAGCGGGCGCAGTGGCCCGAAAATCAGGAGTGGAAGGCGATGATTGGGACAAACATCTGGAAAACAAATATGGGGTGCGACTTGATTCTTGCCCCCATTCCGGCGTATCATCCCTCTTCCCAGCAGGGGTGCCCCTTTGAGATTGGAAAAAAACTGGAATCTGGCTGTAACTTTGTGAATGGAGATCCGCATAGCCGTCCATCAGTGGCGGATGAATCAGGAACACATGGCTAAAGAAGAAAAAATTTCGCTGGATGCCGAGGTTACAGAGTCCCTTCCCGACGCCCGTTTTCGGGTGAAACTGGAAAACGGTCAGGAGATTCTCGCCTATGTGAGCGGTAAAATGCGAAAATTTTATATTCGAATTCTGCCCGGCGACAAAGTAACCGTGGAAATCAGCCCGTATGACATGACCCGGGGAAGAATCACTTACCGACACTAGACCCAAGAAACTGGAATTTCCCATTATGAAAGTCAGAAGCAGCATTAAACGACGCACCAAAGATTGCCAGATCGTTATCCGAAAAGGCAAACGATTTGTCATAAATAAGAAGAATCCCCGCCTCAAACA
>CAZLXE010000119.1:0-4815 GCA_964563005.1 uncultured Isosphaeraceae bacterium | reverse complement strand
CAAACCCCCGGAAACCAATCCCCCGGAACAAACTCCAGATTCTCTTGATCTATTAATTTGACAGTGAGACCCAATTATGCCCCGTATCGCCGGCGTTGACATTCCAGACAATAAGAAGATTCGCTATTCCCTTCGTTATATATTCGGCATCGGGCCACGGTTCGCCGATGACATTCTTGAAGCCACCGGAATCGACCCCGAAATCAAGGCGAAGGATCTCACCGATGAAGATGTCTCCCAGATTGCCCAGGTGATCGATGGCGGTTACATCGTCGAAGGTGCTCTACGCCGCCAGGTTCAGCAGCATGTTCAACGATTGAGGGATATCCGGTGTTACCGAGGTGATCGACATCGACGGGGACTTCCCGTTCGGGGACAGCGCACCCGTTGCAACGCCCGCACTCGGAAGGGTCGGAAGAAGACCGTCGCCGGGAAGAAGGGTGTGAAAGGTTAAGACTCATTATCACTCGCCAGACGCCTGCCCGATTTGTGGAGAAGGCGTCGTTTCAGCGAAGGAACAACACGCATGGCCAAGAAAAAAGTACGCAGAAATGTCATCAAGGGTATCGCCCATGTCAAGGCGACCTTTAACAACACGATTATTACCATCACCGATGTCAACGGCGAAACCATCGCCTGGGACTCAGCGGGGACGGTGGGTTTCAAGGGCGCCCGTAAAGCCACCCCGTTTGCCGCGACTCGGGCGGCGGAAAAGGTGGCCACCAAAGCCCGCCGGGTAGGAATGCGGGAGATTGAAGTCCGCGTGAAAGGTCCTGGCTCCGGTCGAGAGGCCGCCGTCACGGGTCTGGAAGGTTCAGGACTCCGCATTACCGCATTGGAGGATCACACCCCGATTCCTCATAACGGATGCCGTCCCCGGAAGAAGCGTCGAGTTTGATGAATTATTCCCGGGAGCATTTGCTTTCTGGGTGATTGGTTTCCGGGGGTGACAACTTGCTTTTCCCGTGCGGAAAGAAGGAGCGGCAGACCACTCGGCAGGGTCTCCCGCATCCGTGATCCGCTCGGTTTCTGTTTTTCAGATCTTGCCGAATTCTCAGGAGCATTCTTATGCATGTACGCTGGCGCGGACTAGAACTACCCGCTCGCTTGGAAGTGGACCCCAAGTCACGAACCGAAACCTTTATGCGCTTTATGGTAGAGCCATTCGAACGGGGATTCGGCACGACCATTGGGAACTCACTCCGGCGCATTCTTCTTTCGAGTGTCGAGGGTGCCGCTGTGACCTCGGTGCGTATTGCCGGAGTTCAGCACGAATTTTCGACGATGGCCGGGGTGATGGAAGATGTCACGGATATTTTGCTCAACATCAAGGGCTTGGTGGTCAGTCTGGATTCGGGTGAGCCCAAGAAAATGCTCCTGTCCGCCACCGGGCCTGGTGAAGTTACGGCCGATCTGATCGAAGCCGATTCGGCGGTTAGGATCCTTAACAAAGATCATGTCATCGCCACCCTCACCGAGGAAGTGGATTTTGAGTGCGAGTTAACGGTGCAGCAGGGGCGGGGATATCAGCCCGCTTCTGAACAATTCGAAACCCAGGATGAAGAGCAGGATATCGGGGTGATTCCGCTCGACGCTCTCTTCAGCCCGGTTCAGCGGGTGCGGTACCGGGTGGAAAACACCCGGGTGGGGCAGAAGACCAACTTTGATAAGTTGATCATGGACATCTGGACGGACGGCACCGTGCGTCCGGACATGGCGTTGGTGGAAGCGGCAAAAATTCTCCGCAAGCATGTGAACCCGTTCGTGCAGTACATCGATCTCGGTGAGGAGCGCGTTTCACCGTCTGCTCGGGCCACAGCGGAGGTGGATGATGGGCTGATCCGAAAGCTCCACATGACGATCAACGAGTTGGATCTCACCGTTCGGGCCGCGAACTGTCTCGAATCCTCGGGAATCAACACGGTCGCCCAGTTGGTGACGATGACCGAGAATGAGATGCTGGGCTTCCGCAGTTTTGGAAAAACCTCACTGCGAGAAGTGAAACGAAAACTCGAGGAATTGGGTTTGTCATTCGGTTTTAGTCTTCCCGAGGGGTTTGAAGCAGATGCTCAAGTGAGCAGTTAATTTAATTATTCTCCCGATATTCGTGAGAGCGAATATCGGGTTTTCAGGAGCCATTATCATGCGTCATCGAATCTACGGCCGAAAACTCTGTCGCGACAGCGAGCATCGAATCGCCATGCGTCGCAATCTTGCCGCTGCCCTCTTTGAGCACGGCGAAATTGAAACAACACTGCCTAAGGCGAAATCAGTCCAGCCCTTCGTGGAGAAGATCATCACCATCGCCAAGCAGGGTACTTTTCACGCCCGGCGTCAGATCGAGCAGAAAATCAACGATCGGCACATTCATGCCTGGGTCGCCGATTCCAATGTGCCCGAGAGCAAAAAGGATAATCCCTATTTTGATCTGCCTGACCCCTCTTCGATTGAGTTCAATCGGTACGGGGATTTACGAAAAGCACCTCGATTGGTGCAGCATATCATGACGGTCATCGGCCCCATGTTCGATGATCGTGATGGCGGATATACCCGCATCATCAAACTTGGGCGACATCGGCTGGGGGATGCGGCGGATCTGGTGCTGCTGCAACTGGTGGGGCAGGAAGATGGTCCTCAAATTGGGGGCGGCTATTCTCGTCGTCGTGAGCAGATGAACAAGCGGGCGGCCTTTGCCGCGAAACTTCGTAAGGATGAGCCGGGAGAAGAGGCAGAGACTGCCACCGCTGTGGCTGAAGTCGATGAGCTTACAAATGAAGATGCTGCCGACGCCATCCTTGAAGGGGAGGTCATCCTCGACGCCGAGGATGCAGAGACAGAGGCCCAGGCGACAAGCGAAAATGAGGATGAATCCAAGCCCGAGTAGTCGGATTCGATGCGTGGGAAATGATAAAGGACCAGTACGAATCGGGCATGCTTGATTTCAGATAAGCAGAATGATGGGTTGAGTTCGTCGGCAAACTTCCCAGTTATACATTTTTGGAAAAAACTCCAAAAATGATTAAATTAACTTGAAAATTGAGCTTTATCGGGTATCTTATGCTCGGAAAAAGCAGGCAACTCGTTATTTTAGAACGAGTTATAGCCAAAATGGTAGCAAGTGGTCTCTGCTGAAGGCGAGTGCTTTTGGAGGAAACAGAGATCTGATATTGGCTTGGTGGCGATGGCTACCCGGATTTTAAAAGGCAGGAAGATTGTCATGAAATCAAATAGATCATTGTGCTGTAAGTGTGCGCTGGTAACGCTGGTGACCCTGTCCCCATTCTTTGGAGAAAAGACCGTGCACGGGCAAGGTGCCGGGGTTATTCTCTCCGCATTCGAGGGAAAAATCACGGGTATTTTCCCGGCCCGATCATCCAAAGACCAGACTGTTCTGGAAGTGATGGGTGTGAGAATCATTGTTCCGCCGGATGTCAAGGTAACTTCACCCACAAAATCCGGTATTCCTGTGGAAGACATGCTTCGTCATGCCCTACCCGGACGCGCGGATCGTGGATTTCTTGGAGGAACGGCCATTGTGAATGCGACCACGGAAAACGGGATCACCACGGCTCTCGATATTTTCATGGAGCCATCGGAAAATATTCTCATGGGACCAATTACGGCAAATAAAAATGGGCAACTCTCATTGCTGGGGGTTTCTGTGGTACTGCTGCAGGATCCCCGGATCCACGGCGCGGCGCACAATCCTTTTGGCTTTGAGATCAGTTTTTCAGGTACGCCAGTAGGCGCTCCAGCGGTGGCGGAGGGATATTTCGGCAATGATGGAGTGTTCTATGCTTTTCTGATCGAGACTGAGGGAGATTTAATATTCCCTGGGCCGCAAACTTCCATTCTTCGGGCGCGTGGGACGGATGGAGCCCGGCTTGATGTGCTGGGGGGATCAACTTCCAGTACCGGCATTGTGACTATTTACGACGATGACACCAACGCTTTGCTGGGATCCGCCGTCGTTACTCCGGATGTAGTGGGATCACAGTTCGGATCCTATATCTTTCGACTCAACCTGGGGAATGCGCAGCCCAGTCCCCGGAATATCAGGATTGAAAATACCAATGGATCCCGAGTAACCGGCGAAGTCACCATTCGCTGAGCGCATCATCCCGCTTTTTATTGATTGAAGTCACCACGATTCGCCCTTCAGCATCGCAACGGACAAGATTTTGGCCTCATGGATACATGTTCTGGTATCAAAATAAAGAATTCTGTGGTGTTGCCCCAGAGGTCATGGGTGGAAGAGGAATCACTTATGGCTTAGGAGATGGATTCTAAAGGCATATAAAGAATAGAGTTTTGAAAATGCTGCCGTTCATAAACGGCGGCATTTTTTTTATAGGCCAAAGTCCGATAATAACACATTAGAGTTGGCTGAATCAGGAAAAAGTATGTAACTTTAAAATAAATCAACTAAATATTTGATGTAATTGTATTTTTTTACCGGACTTATAACACTACTTGATTGGATAGCAATTGGATTTGCGTGTGGAGGCGAATGAATTCGCCACTTACCAGTCTCGAGCCACCGACGATTCCCTTCCGTCGGATCAAACGGCCTATGTGAGGGAAGAACAGCAAAGGACGAAACGATGAAAAATATGCGTTTCCAGAAGAAAGTTGCCTTGGCCTCAGTGCTTACGCTCGCTGCTGGCTCGGGCCTGATGTATGTGATGGGGCAGGTTGCTCCACTTGATATCACCACAATCGAAGGATCAGTGACCGCAATCAATGCGGGCTGGACTGATCCCGCCACTGGAGTGGTTCATTCCCCCACCATTGATGTGATGGGGGTTCGGTTTG
>CAZLXE010000118.1:0-7530 GCA_964563005.1 uncultured Isosphaeraceae bacterium | reverse complement strand
ATGGATGTGGGGACGGCGGTGTTCACGATGGTGGGGGCGGTGGTGTTCAGTTTGATCGGGGCGTTTATTCCTGCCGCCAAGGCGGCAGATACAGATCCGGTGACGGCGCTGCGGTACGAATGATGACGACGAATTCCATTCTTATTCAGGGCGATGATCTGCACAAGACCTATCGAATGGGTCGGGTGGCGGTGCCGGTTTTGAAGGGGGCTTCAATTCAGGTGCAGGAGGGGGAGTGGGTGGCGGTGCTGGGAGCATCGGGGTGCGGAAAGAGTACGCTGTTGCACCTGCTGGGAGATCTGGATCGTGCGGATGCGGGGAGTGGAAACATTACCTTCGAGGGGGATACGCTGGCTTCGATGAACGGGGGGCAGCGCAACCGGTTTCGCAATCGGGGGGTGGGTTTTGTGTTTCAGTTTTATCATCTGCTGCCCGAATTGACGGTGCGGGAAAACACGATTCTGCCTGCGCTGGTGGGGATGAGTCGGCTGCGGTATTACCGGGAGCGGGGGGCATTGCGGGAGCGGGCGGATGGTTTGCTTGGTTCATTCGGGTTGGATCATCGTCTGCAGCATCGGCCGCGGGAATTGTCGGGGGGGGAGCGGCAACGGGTGGCCATCGCCCGGGCGTTGATGAATCAGCCGCGACTGCTGTTGGCGGATGAGCCGACGGGGAATCTGGATGAGGAGACGGGGGGGGAGATTCTGGATCTTCTGGGAGAGCAGCATGAACAGGGGTTGACGATCGTTATGGTGACACACGACCGAACGATTGCGGAGCGGGCGGATCGGGTGGTGGAGTTGCGTCGGGGGCGGGTGGTGGTGGGTTAAAGAAACAGGCCGCGTCTTGCGACACGGCCTGAGGGGAATTGAGAAGAGTGAAAAAAGTGGGATTATTGGGAAAGCATGTCCCGGCCGCGAATGCCGAAGGTGGTGAGAATGTGGAAACTGGTGTTCGTCCAGTCTCCCGCGGCGTTGACATAGTAGCCACCACCGGCAAAGGTGCCGAGTCCGGCGTATTCACCGCCGAGTGGGGTGTCCCGCGTCCAGAGACTGTACTTCTGCTCTGTCTGCTGGTACACGCGCCAGTCGTGGTGGAATGCAGTATTGCAGCCAACCATGCCGATGTGGCCATCATAGAAAAGGGAGACGGGCCTCGAGGAGAAACCATGGTTGAAGAAATAGGGCTCACATCCGAAGTAGGTGCCATTTCCCAGCCCGAAGTAGGGGGAGCAGTCGTTGCGCTGATTCTGATTCCAGTTGTGCTCTATGACATGAGTTTTGAGACTGGGGTAGGAGGCCTGGCCGTAGCGGGGGCTGCGGAAACCGGTGGGCAAGCCGTAGGGATCCTGGTAATAGGTTTGTCCGGCACCTCGGTTGGACATGACATCAGGGTTGAACATACCAGCGGGACTGGTGCAGTAACTGGACCACATGATGCCATCGTTTCCAGTTTCACTGGGGGGGATGTATTCATCGGGCTGTTCAAAGAAGGGTTCAACTGCGGCAAAAACGGCCTTGTCCATGGGTGCATAGAACACCGGATCGTAGAAACGACCGTTGAGGTAGGTACTGAAGGATCGGTAGTTGGGGATGCGGAAAGAGCCGAACCGGACAAATTGAGCATCGCCTGCCACTTTCAAACGGATGGGTTCAAACTTGGCCTGATCGGTATCGGGGTTGTACCCGAATGAACCGAAGTTGTACACGAGGTTGTTGCGGCTGCCGATAATGGCCATGGGAGCGATGGTGGCGGAGGCCGCCTGATAGGCCTCGAAACAACTTTCTTCATCACCACCGAGGTCGAAGGAGGAGATGTTGTCGAGCATGACAGTAAATTGCTTGTCGTTCCATTCCGCAGAGTAGATGCCGTGGGCGGCCCCGATCTGGCGGAGGTTTGATTTCGATGAGTTGAGTTTCGCTTGTTCCTGGGCCTTGCCGATGGCGGGCACGAGGATGCCGATGAGCAGGGCGATGATGGAGATCACCACCAACAGCTCAATGATGGTGAATGCTCTGGGTTTGGGTTTCATGGCTAAATTCCTTTCTGTGATGGGGGAAACATCACGGGTGTGAGCGCGGGCGCGGAGATGATGAGTGGGTCGATGCTGTCTCTGAGAATGCTTCGCCGACTCAATGGCCCTCGCCTTGCATGGAGATTGCAGGTTCTTAGAAATGATGGTCCGAACCTGCGCCTTAAAAAACGATGCCGCATACGACGGAACCGCCCTGGACCTTATATATGCATAGTGTAGGGCAAGAGTGGAGGGGAGCAACCATTTTTTCGGAAGTATTTGGAAAAAAGTGGGGCGATATCCCGAACGAAACCCGATTATTCTGGGGAATTGGCGGTAGTTGAGGTGAAGAGAGAGGAGGTGGGGCGCGAGGCGGGGCTGATTCCGAGGTGATCGAAGGCAGCGGGGGTGAGCATTCTGCCCCGGCTCGTGCGGGCAAGGAAGCCAATCTGGAGCAGATATGGTTCGACCATGTCTTCGAGCGTTCCCGATTCTTCGCCTAAGGTGGCGGCGATGGCTTCCACCCCAACCGGACCGCCCTGATAGACGCCGCTGATGGTGGTGAGGTAGTTTCGGTCGAGGGGATCGAGGCCGAGTTCATCAACGCCTTCGAGCTCGAGGGCTTCGTTAACAATGGATTGGTCGATGCGATTACGGGCGCGAACCTGAGCGAAATCGCGGACGCGGCGGAGGAGGCGGAGGGTGATGCGGGGCGTGCCGCGGGAACGACGGGCGATGGTGATGAGGGCATCGTCGGGCACGCCTTCGAGAGAAAGTTTGCCGCAGGCCCGGCGGAGGATTTCGTGCAGTTCTGATTCGGTGTAGAAGTGCAGATGGTGAGTGATCCCGAAGCGACTGCGGAGGGCGCCGGTGAGGAGCCCCGCCCGGGTGGTGGCGCCGATGAGGGTGAAGGGTTTGAGGCGATAGGTCATCACCCGCGCGTTCATGCCCGAGTCAAGGGTGAAGTCGATGGTGAAATCTTCCATGGCGGGATAGATGTATTCTTCCACGGCGGCGGGGAGGCGGTGGATTTCATCGATGAAGAGAATGTCCCGCTCCTTCATTTTGGTAAGGGTGCCCACGAGGTCGCCCCCTTTGGTGAGGGCGGGGCCGGAGGAGACGAAGGCCCGGGTGCCCATTTCGTGGGCAATGACATGGGCGAGGGTGGTTTTGCCGAGGCCGGGCGGGCCGTGGAGGAGAATGTGCTCCATCGGCTCGTTGCGTTCCTTAACGGCCTGAAGGGCGATGGTGAGTTTTTCGATGAGAGCGGATTGGCCGATGTATTCGTCGATTTGCTGGGGGCGCAGGGCGGGGCTGGTGGTGGATTCATCAAGGTTCTGTTTTTGCGAAGAGATGATGCGCTCGGTGGCCATGGGGATATCGTATCGGATGAGAGGAGGATCAGCGGGAAATCGTCGGAGGAAACTTCATCCAAGTCCCGGAAATAGGGGCGGGGGAGGGGCAGCCGGTGATCTGGGGGAGGGTAATGGGGATGCGGTCGGCAGAGAGGGCGCCGAGAATGGCCATGGCGAGGGCTTCGCGGCCGAGGACGGGTATGCCGTGGGTTTTGGTGGTGGTGATTCTGCTATTGGTGGATGAGGAGAGGTCGAGCACCAGTTTTTTATGGAGTGCGCCGCCTCCGGCGAGGATGATTTCGTCGATGGGGTATTCACTGATGGTTCGGGTGATGAAGGTGGCGAGGGATCGGGTGGCGGTGGCGGCGAGGTCGCTCGGGGTGAGGCGGGCGGCCCAGGTGTGGACCCATGAAAGTTCTTCATCGCCAGTGCCGTATGATTTTTCCCGGGCGAATCGCCGGGAGAGGCGGCTCATGAGATCGTTTTCGGCTTCGGGGTCTGGCGTGCCTGCTGTCGCCGCGGCTCCATCCCGATCAAAGGGGCATCCGAGGGCCGTTCGGGCGACGGCATCCAGAATCTGGTTGCAGGGGCAGATATCGAATCCCCGGATTTCCCTTATGGAATCGATCAATATTTTGCCTGGATTCTTGGTTGATTCCGTTTCTTTCTGAGCGGGCAGGATGGTGGCGTTGGCAAATCCTCCCAGGTTGAGAACGGCACGACTCAGCGATGGATGGCGGAAGAGGATCCAGTCTGCTAATGGCGTGATGGGGGCTCCCTGTCCCCCGGCGGCTATATCAGCACTGCGGAAATCGTAGCCCACGGGGCAATCAAAATGGTGGGCGATGGGGGCGGGATTGATGAGTTGCCAGGAATGGGGGGGGGCGTGAAATATGGTCTGGCCATGGACCGCGATAAGGTCGGGTTGTTCTCCTTCGAGTAGATCACCGATGCTACGGGCGTGGATCCTCCCGAATTCGGTGGCGAGTTTGGCACATTCTCCCGCGGTGAAGGGAGCGCCGTTTGCGGCGTTTCGCAAGGGTTTGGTGAGGTTTTCCAGGGAATAGGAGCGATGGCGGAGCAATTCCGGGCGCAGGGACAGGCCAGAGCCGGTGATGCGAGCAAGGGCGAGGTCGAGGCCGTCGATGCTGGTGCCGGTCATGGCGCCAACGACAAGGCGAGTGGAGGAGACGGGGGAACCCATGAGGGCATCGTCTCCACTGGGGCGCGGGGGAGCAAGACGAGAGAGCGATCTTTCCGGTATCCTTATAACTTCTTTCTTGCTGTTTCAGGTTTGGAAGGGGAATTCACACAAAGGCATGGTTTTATGATCAAACGGATTCTGGTGACCGGCGGGGCGGGATTTCTCGGCTCTCATCTCTGCGATCGGCTGGTGGAGCGCGGGCAGGATGTGGTGTGCGTGGACAATTTCTTCACCAGCCAGAAGTCCAACATTGAGCACCTGCTGGGAAGACCTAATTTCGAGTTGATCCGGCACGATGTGACGCATCCGCTGTGGCTGGAGGTGGATGAGATTTACAATCTGGCCTGTCCGGCGGCTCCGGGGCACTATCAATACAATCCGATCAAGACGATCAAAACTTCGGTGATGGGGGCGATCAACATGCTGGGGCTGGCCAAGCGGGTGCGGGCGAAGATTCTGCATGCATCGACCAGCGAGGTGTATGGCGATCCGGACATTCATCCTCAGCCGGAGTCGTATAGAGGCAATGTGAATCCCATCGGCCCGCGGGCGTGTTATGACGAAGGCAAACGGGCGGCGGAAACGCTGATGTTCGATTATCGCAGGCAGAACAAGGTCAACATCCGAGTGGTACGCATTTTCAACACCTATGGGCCGCGAATGCATCCGTATGACGGCCGGGTGGTGAGTAATTTTATTCGTCAGGCGCTCAATGGGGAGACGATTACGATTTATGGGGATGGTTCTCAATCGCGGTCGTTCTGCTATGTGGATGATCTGGTGGAGGGCTTGCTGCGGATGATGGCGACGCCGGATGATTTTCCGGGGCCGGTGAATCTGGGGAATCCGGGCGAGTTCACGATTAAGGAATTGGCGGAGCAGGTGGTCGAGCAGACGGGGTCGGCATCGGAAATCGTACAGACCCGTCCCCTCCCGGAGGATGACCCCATTCAGCGGCAGCCGGACATCACGCTGGCGAAGGATAATCTGGGCTGGGAACCCACCATTGCCCTTCAGGAAGGGCTGATGAGCACGATTCAGTGGTTTCAGAGTGTGGACTTGGAGGCATTTCGGGCGCCCACGCCGAACTATTGAGGATGGGGAGTATTCCGGGCGGGAATGTTGCCCATTCCGCATGTCCTGAAAAAAGTGTTAAATTTTTCCTCGAAGGCCTTGTCAAACAGGAAATGATGCGTCATATTTTAAGCCATGACGAAGCGAGTCTCGAATGCCGATTCCGATCTGCATCGACCACCTGAGGTTCCCTGCACGGTGCGTTGCCGCGTGTGTCAGGAGGAATATCAGAGTTATGACCTGGAGTGGGATGGAGGAAAGACCGCCTGGTGTTGTCCCACGCCCGGCTGCGAGGGGAAGGGGTTTGAGGTGGACATACGGCCTACCGGAATGGATGAAGTGGATGATGAAGAACTGCTGATGGGGGTCGAAGACTTTGATGATGAGGAGAAACCGGAAGATGCCCTCTGGAGCATTGAGGATGAAGATGAGGATTTTGATGAGGACGATGACGAAGATGAACTGGAAGAGATGGATTGAGAAGGGCGGTCAGGAGGTGGGGGCGGTTTCGGCGGTGGATTCGGGAGTTATGTCGGAGGCACTTCCGGGGGCGGAAGCACTTCCGGGGGCGGGGGCAATTTCGGGGGCGGGGGTGGCGATGAGTTTTTCGTGGAGGGAATCTTCGATGCCGAGGAATTCGCACATGTATCTTTCGTACACCAATTGATCGTCTTCGCGGGAGAAGTCCAGGCGGAGTTCATTGATCACTTTGGTGCCCTGGGCAATCCAGGCCTGCCAGGTTTCGGAGGCGATGTGCCGGGCGATCCATTCACCGAGTGGCCCGCGAAAGGGTGCTTCTTCCATTTGCGTGCCGGCCCGGCCGGAGCAGCGGCAGATAAATGCTCCTTCAGTTATTACGGCTTCGGCTTTGGCCTGGGCTTCCGAGGATAATGCCGGGGGTTCGCGGCCGATGGATTTGAGGAGATCGGCGATGGCGGTCTGGGGCATGCGGTCGCCTTTGGCGGCGGCGATTTCGTAGCCCTGATTGAGCAGCACCACGGCTTTGTCGGTCCAGCCCGCCTCAATCATCGCCTGGCCAGCGAGTTGATAGGCCTTGCTCATCTCGGGATTGATTTTCAGGCAGTGTTCGAGTGATGCGGCGGCTTCGGCGGCCCGACCGGCATCGAGATAGGCGCTGCCGAGGGAAAAATGGGCCATGTCGTTGTCGGGGTCGGCCGACGACATGGTTTCAAAGCGGGCGATGCGTTCATCCAGTTGGCTCATGGGGGATTGTATCCAGTGGTTTGACCGGGGGGGAGTGTCAGAGGGGGCAGAAGGGGGGTATGGTATGCCGTCCGGATCGATTCGGCTGGCCTGACTCCGCGAAATATGCCCGATTTTTCTGTCAATCTTGCCGGGGTAACGCTCCGCAACCCGATTATTGCGGCGGCGGGGACTTGTGGGTGCGGGCCGGAGTTGGCTTCGGTGTTGCCACCTTCTACCCTGGGGGCATTGGTGACAAAGTCGATTACGGCGGTGCCGAGGGAAGGCAATGCGGCGCCGAGGGTGATCGACCTGCCGGTGGGGATGCTCAATGCGGTGGGGCTGGCGAATCCGGGATTGGAAAGGTTTCTGGAGGAGATGATTCCCCAAATTCGGGGGTTGGATACGGTGGTGATCGGAAGCATTGCCGGGCACTGTGTGGACGACTATGTGAAGGTGGCGGCGGCGTTTGAGAAATTGCCGGAGTTGCCGCTGGTGGAATTGAATGTTTCGTGCCCGAATACGAGCGATGGGTTGCAGTTCGGGGATGAGCCGCGGACGCTGGCTGGGTTGCTGCGGGAGGTGCGGGCGGTTTTGGGGGAGACGAAGATGTTGGTGAAACTTTCGCCTTCTGCGCCGGATATCGTGGCGATGGCTCGGGCGGCAATTGAGGAAGGGGC
>CAZLXE010000117.1:5023-7654 GCA_964563005.1 uncultured Isosphaeraceae bacterium | reverse complement strand
CCTTCCAGATCCCACCCCGAATCACCCCCCTGCTCCAGCGCCCCCAGATCCAGATCCGCCATCACCAACCCCGCCTCATCCCGCACCTCCTCCACCCTTCCCGCTGGCCCGGCAAAATAACTCCCCCCAAAATACTCCTGCCCCCACGGCCGCTCGACCCCCCGACGGTTGGACCCGCAAATATACACCCCGTGCCGCGCCGCATCCACCAGAAACTCCAACTCCCACAGCCGCCGCGACATCCTCCCAAAAGTCACGGCAGGTGAAAACACCATCTGCGCCCCCCCCTTCGCCAGTCCCGACATCACCCCCTCAAAATGCCGGTCATAACAGATCGCCACCCCCACCCGGCCCACCGCCGTCTCGAACACCGGTAAATACGGATTCGTCGAACACAACCTGCCCGAATCATTCCCCATCTCCCCATCCGACGGCTCATAATAAAATCGCTCGTCAAAAGATCCCTCCTCATTCGAACCACACGGCACATGACATTTTCGATACTTCCCGCAGATCGCCCCGTCCGCATCGATCACCACCGCCGTATTAAATCGCTTCTCCCCCGCCTTTTCATAAATAGGTGCCACGACCACCATTCCAAGCCGCGCCGCTGCTTCCCGCATCGCCAAAACCGTCGGCCCCTCCGCCGCATCCTCCGCCATCCCCCGCCACACCGCATCTCGCCGCAGAGCAAAGTAAGGCCCGGCGAACAACTCCCCTAACCCGATCACCCGCACCCCCTGCCCTGCCGCCTTCTCAATCAATCCCACATGATGCTCCACATTCGCCCGCCGAATTTCCTCCAATTGATCCCCCAACTCCGACAATCCATCTACTGTCTCCGGCATAAACCGATAAACATTACAAACCTCCGTCATCGCCGCCCGCACCACCGTCATAACAACTTCCTCCACAGCCGCTCTGCCTCTCCCCGCGCCTCCGCATACACCGCCTCCACATCCACCGTCACCATCGCCCGCTCCTTAACCACAACCCTGCCCTCCGCAATCACCGTCTCCACATCCCCCCCCTTGAGCCCATACATCACATGCCCCGGCCAGTTCTCCGCCATCACCGGAGTCGGCGAAACATAATCCAGCACCACCAGATTGTTCTCCCCATCCCCCGCAAATCCACCTTCCGAAAGATAGTCATGCACCCGGCGCATCCGTCCATACGCCTCACCCACCGACAACCCTCCCCCCGCCTGCCCCTCCAGAAACATCGCCCGCGCCCCCGCGAGCACATTCGAATGCATTCCATCCGTTCCCACAAAAACCCTGTCCCCCAACTTCCGGGGGTCAAACTGCCCTACTCCATTATTCTGATTACTCTCCGTGCAATGCACCACCCACGCCGCACTCTCCCCGATCAACTCCCGTTCCTCATCATCAAGATGTAAACAATGCGCCAATATCGTCCGCGATAAATCCAGCCCCCCCTGCTCCCTCAATCGCTTCCCCACCGATTTCCCATACTTCGCCCGGCAGTCCTCCTCATCACTCATCGCCTCCGCCACATGAATATGAATCCCCGTATCCCTACTCAGCGCCAACCCCACCGCCCGCTCCAACAACTCCTCCGATACCGTAAACGAAGCATGCAGCCCCACCAAACCCTGATGCTCCTTTAAATACTCCTCCGTCTCCCGAAATCCCTCCTCCAACCGCTCCCCCCCATCCCGATCCGACAATTCATAACATAACAAATGTCCCAGCCCCACTTCCTCCAGCGCCTCCGCAATAATATGTAAACTCCCCGCCGCCGCATTCGGCGATGAGTGATGATCGATAAGAAATGTACACCCGTTCCGCGCCGCCTCGATCCCCGTCACCAGCGCCGAAGCCCGAATCATCCGCTCGTCCAGGCCCTTATCCAGTTTCCACCACACCGACTCCAGCATGTGCACAAAATCTCTCGGCCGTAATTCCGGGGGCGGCATCCCTCGCGCCAGCGCTGCATAAATATGATGGTGCCCGATCGCAAACGACTTCGTCACCATCTTCCCCCCACAATCAATCACCTCCAACCCTCCCTCGGCAGGTATTTCTTCGACAAACTCAATCCCCCCCTCCGGCCCCTTTTCCACCCGCACATCCCCTCGCCGCATCGCCCCCGTCCGCCAATCCACAAAATACGCATCCTTGAGATAAAGATCGCTCATGATCCGCCGCTCTTATGAGTAGGTGACCCAACCTCTCCGGCAACTCCTTGCCCCTTCTTCATCTTCCGGGGGTCCATTGGCAACGCCTGCCTTCTTACCCCATCAAACTGAAACAACGCATTCGCCACCGCCGGAGCCGTCGGCACCAACCCGATCTCCCCCACCCCCTTCGCTCCGTACGGCCCGTGCTCATCCGCCACCTCCACCCCGATCACCTCCACCCGCGGCATCTCATGCGCCCGCAGAATCCCGCACTTCCGCAACCGCAAACTCAAAGGCACGCCCCCCTCCATCCCAAAATCCTCCGTCAGCGCATACCCCAACCCCATATGCACCGATCCCTCAATCTGCCCCTCAAACAACATCGGATTCATAATCTTCCCCGCATCATGCGCCGCCACCACCCGCTCCACCTGCCCCTCCTCATCCAATATCACCACTTGCGTTGCGTAACTATAAGAATAATG
>CAZLXE010000117.1:0-4923 GCA_964563005.1 uncultured Isosphaeraceae bacterium | reverse complement strand
GTCCAGTCGCACACCCACTCCCCCCGATACTCCCGCCCCACCAGATCCCCCAAAGTACGGCCCAATAAATCCTTCTTCAACTCTTTACACGCATCAATAATCGCATTCCCCACCAGACTCGTCGCCCGCGAAGCCGTCGTCATTCCGCACCGCGCCTCCGCATCGGTCCGCACCACAACCTTAACGATCCCCGGCGGCAAACCTGTCTCCTCACAGAACACCTGCACCGCCATCGTATGCACCCCTTGCCCCATCTCCGTCCACCCGTGATGAATCTCCACCTCTCGCTCGCTCTTAATAACAATCAACGCCCGCCCATCATCCGGCATGCCGTTCCCGATCCCCGTATTCTTCAGCCCGCACGCAATCCCTGCATACTTCGACTCCCGAAAAACCTTCTTCACTTGCTCCAGCGTCGCCCGCACCCCCACCCCACTCGTCAACACCTGCCCCGTCGCCGTTCGCTTTCCTTCCGTCAGCGCATTGTCATACCGAAACTGCCACCGATCGAATCCCCCCATCTCACATAATTCATCCACGCAACATTCCATGGCAAAATTCGCCTGATTCGCCCCGAATCCCCGCATCGCCCCCGCCGGAATATTATTCGTATACGCCGCCGTCGCCTCCACATCCACACACTCCACCGCATACGCCCCCGTCGCATGCCCCGCCGCCCGTTCCAGCACCTTCATCCCCACCGAAGCATACGCCCCCGTATCCCCGATCATTCGCGCCCGCAATGCCTTCAACTTCCCTTCCTTATTACATCCCAATTTATATTCCATGGAAATCGGATGCCGCTTCGTACTCATCCGCAGCGACTCCTCCCGCGACAATTCCAGATGCACCGGCTTCCCCAACAAAAATGCCATCAGCGCCGTCTGCCCTTGAACACACAAATCCTCCTTCCCTCCGAACCCGCCCCCATTCGGCACCAGTTCCACCTTCACCTGCTCAGCCGTCAACCCCAGCAAAGAACAAATCTGCCGCCGATCCTCATACACCCCCTGACTCTGCGTAAACACCTCCACCCCCACCTCCGGGGCTACAGCATCCTCGCTGATATCGGTGCCACGACCTGAGGTTCGGGGAAGGTCGTGCTGAACACTCCGTGATGGAGACAATAAAGGTGAAGATTGCGATTGCCCCTTCCCAGTCCCCGGTTTCATACCCTCACCCCACGGCCGGGCCAGGCACGCCTCCGGCTCCAGATACCCATGCTCAATCCGCTGCGTCTCATACCTCCCCTCACTGATAAACGCACACTCCCCAAACGCTTCCTCCACTTCTCCCCGCTTTATCCGCGTCTCCGCCAACCGGTTCCCCTTTTCATGAATGAGCGGAGCGCCCGACTCCAAACCCTTCCGGGGGTCGACCACCGGCTCCAAAATCTCATACTCCACCTCGATCAACCCCGCCGCCTCCCGCGCAATGGCCCGCGTCTCCGCCGCCACACACGCCAACACATCCCCCACGCACCGCGTCGTCTCCCCCACCCCCACCAGCACCGGCCAATCATTCACAATCAATCCCACATGCCTTTCCCCCGGCACATCCCCCGCCAGAAACACCCGCTCCACCCCCGCCAGTCCCTCCGCCTTGCTCACATCAATCGAAAGAACTATCGCCCGCGGGTGATCGCTCAACCGCACCGCCCCATGCAACATCCCCTCCACCCCCATGTCCGCCACATACGCCCGCTGCCCCAGCACCGTCCCCCGCATGTCATACTTCGCCAGCCGCGTCCCCACACCCCCGGAACCCCTGGATTCATCTCCATTCTTCATAACGCTTCCCCCCCGCAACGCCCCCGCCGCCCGCTCAATCGACTCCACAATCTTCTGATACCCCGTACACCGGCACAAATGAAACCGCAGCGCCTGCTCAATCTCTTCCCGCGATGGATTCTCATTCCTCTCCAACAATCCCGCCGCACTCATCACGATCCCCGGAATACAGAATCCACATTGCGCCCCCCCGCAAGACACAAAAGAGTCTGCCAGCGCCTCCCGCACCCGCTCCTCCAACCCCTCAATCGTCTGTATCTCCTTCCCTTCCGCCTTCCGCATCGGCGTAGCGCACGACATCACAATCTTTCCTCCCAACCGCACCGCGCAACACCCACACGCCGCCTGCGGCGAGCACCCATCCTTGGGTGACAAAATCCCCAAGTCCCGCCGCAGATATTCCAGAATAGACCGCCCCCCATCCCCCCCATACGCCCGCTCGACTCCGTTCACCGAACACTTCATCGCGCCAACCCCACCCGCGCATTGAACGCTTCAATCTGTCGATCCCATTCCGTCGCCTGCCCGAAAGTCTCCGCCCAGAAGTCACGCGACCACAGCCGGTCCAGTTCCTCCGCCGTTTTCCCCTGCTGCTCCACCCAGGTGAAATACTTCAAATTGTGAATCTGCTTCCGGTCGTAATACCCCAACTCCCGCAGATGATCCGTCCCGATCCCCTCCAGGTGCCGCCCGAAATGCCGCGCTGCCATCCCCTCATCATACGCCCCCTCCTTCTCCCGCTGCTCCTCCATACGGCTCCCATACATCTCCATCGAGTCCGTCAACAACACAAACACCACATCCCGCTCATCCATCTCGTAATACTTCGCCATCTTGATCGCAGCCACGAAGTTACAGATCGAAGAAATCCCCATCCACGACAACCGCTCCACCAACCCTTCTGCAATGCCTTGCCCGCAAAGAAACTCTTTTCCGGGGGTCTCATTGAATAGCCGCATCAATGCCACGCACCGCCCATCATCCACCCCCGCCACCATGTCCGTATTCCGCACATTGAAAATCCACGGCACATGCTTGTCCCCGATCCCCTCCACCCGATGCTCCCCATATCCACACCGGAGCATCGTCGGGCACTGCAACGCCTCCACCGCCGCCACCCGAATCCCCGGCTGAATTGTCCGCAGATAATCCCCCGCCGCAATCGACCCCGCCGACCCCGTCGCCGCGGCAAACCCCGCCAACCGATCGCCCTCTTTCGATATCTGATTGAAGGTCCGCTCGATCGCCGCCCCCGTCACCTCGTAATGCCACACCGAATTTCCGAATTCCGAAAACTGATTAAACACCACGCAATTTTCACTGGCGCGCGCTATTTTCGTGCATCTTTCAAAGATTTCTCGCACATTTGACTCACTTCCCGGGGTCGCAATCACCTCTGCTCCCATCTCCTGAAGCCATGTAAATCGTTCCTGGCTCATACCTTGTGGCAATATCGCCACCGCCTTGCACCCCAACAGCGCACAATCAAAAACACCCCCCCGACAGAAGTTGCCCGTCGATGGCCACACCGCCTTCTCATGATCCGTATCATACTGTCCTGTAACGAGTTGCGGCACCAGACACCCGAACCCCGCCCCCACCTTATGCGTCCCCGTCGGAAACCACTTCCCCACCAGCCCCACCACCCGAGCCGCCGTCCCCGTCAACTCGCTCGGAAACTCTAACCAATTGCCGTCATTGAACTTACCGCCATGTTCCCGCGGCTCGTTCCGCCAGTTGATCCGAAACAAATTAATCGGGTCCACATCCTGTAACCCCACTGTTTCCAACCGTTTACCAACCTCATCCGAAATCAGATCCGGATTCTTCAGTTGCGCAAAAGTAGGAATAACAATCCCCCTCTCCCGACATCTCGCCACCGTGCGCTCCAGCACATCTTCTTTATTCACAATGGTTTGCATCGTCATCATAGTGCTCTAAATCACCTCGCCCGTCGGCGTAACTTCAATCGGCCTCCCCACAAACTCCCCCGCCGTCTTAATATCCTTCAGCCCATTCCCTGTAACCACCGCCACCACCTTCGCCTCCTTTTCTATAACTCCATCGGCTATCGCCCGCTTCACCCCCGCAACTGCTGCGGCCGCAGCGGGTTCCGCAAATATCCCCGACAATCGCCCACTCGCTTTAAGTGCTTCCCCGATCTCCTCATCGCTCACTCTTATGAACGATCCCCCCGTCCCCCGCACCCGATCCACCGCCTTCCGCCAATTCCGCGGCACCGCCACCCCGATGCTTTCCGCAATCGTAACCCCTTGTAATTCATCAGGTAATGAACCATGCTCGAACGCCCAGGCCACCGGATCCACCCCCGCCGCCTGCACTCCCAAAACCCTCGGCACCCGCTCGATAAATCCCAGTAACTTCATTTCCTCCAATCCTTTACAAATCCCCGCCACCCCGCACCCATCCCCCACACTCACCACCACCCAGTCCGGCAATTCACCGGCCATCTGCTCCGCAATCTCCAACCCACAGGTCTTCTTACCTTCTATTAAATAAGGATTTATGGCGCAATTCCGATTGTACCAACCGTGCCGATCACACTCCGCTGAGCACAATTCATACGCCTCCGCATAGGTTCCCCGCACCCGCCGCACCTCCGCCCCATACGCCAGCATCTGCGTAAGTTTCGGCTCCGGCGCATGTTGCGGCACAAAAATTGTCGCCGCCAACCCCGCCATCGCCGCATATCCCGCCAGACTGCTCGCCGCATTCCCCGTCGAAGCACAGGAAATCCGCTCCGCCCCCCCCTGCATTGCATGCAAAACCCCCACACTCGAAGCCCGATCCTTGAAACTCGCCGTCGGATTCCGCCCCTCATCCTTCACCCACAACTGCCCCGAATCGGACATCCCCGCCCATGCCGCCAGTCGCGGCGTATTCATAAGTGGCGTCCAACCAACCGGCCAGGCGAACGCTTTATCATCCGGTTTGATGGGGAGCAATTCGTGATAACGCCAGTGGTTGTAAGGCCTTGTCGCCAGCGACGCTTTCGTCAGCGACTCCCCAACCCGCTCCAGATCAAAATCCACTTCCAACACTGAAAACGGATCATCGCAATGCGGACAAACCCCGGCAGAAACCGGCGGCTCAACCTCCTCACCACAGACAA
>CAZLXE010000116.1:0-7664 GCA_964563005.1 uncultured Isosphaeraceae bacterium | reverse complement strand
AAGCCCCGGTGGAACTCGAATACTGGCAGATCTCGAAGGTGGAAGAGTAGGTCAGAAGAATAGGCCAGGGTTCATATTGGCAATCGACAAATGGGGATCGTAATCTAGGGGTCGGTCTTTCGGGGACAAGGTGCGCAAATCCCGGGGAGTGGGGGTTCGTGCACCTTGCTTTATTGAAACCCACGCTTCGATGACTTCGTATATACTCAAACATTCATTGTCTCGGCTTGGTAAACCACGACATACAACTTTCTGAAGGATTCTCATCATGATTGTCTCGCTCTGCTCCGTCACTGCTCTGGGAATCAGCACGCTGGCTGCCGTTCCGCCGGTTGATGCGGTTGCCCTGCTGCAGGAAGTCCGGGAAAAAGAACAATGGATTCATGAGGTGGACAGTTTTCTCGTCCGCTTCGAGGGGAAGAGAGTCAATACGGCTGAGGCGATCGCCGCCAGACGCGCCGAACTGAAAGAGCAAATTCCTCAATTGGATAATCCCGACCCGATGCAATACCTGGGGTTGCGACCAGAGATCGAGATCACCCTCGAAATCGCGTTTGACGCAACCCGGCTGCGCTCCGCCGCACATTTACTGGGTTCGGATTACAGCCTGTTTCTCTGGGACGGGCATCAAATGGTGCAGCAGGGGGGAATGGATCCGGATAAGCCGACCTATTACGGCCTCGACGATCGTCCTGATAGATTGGCCGGGAATTGGATTTTTGTTCATCTGGGTTGGCTGCGCATTTCCTCCCATTCCTTCTGGTGGAATCCTCAGGATGCGGAGATGTTGACAAAGGCCATGTGGGGGCCAGAGGAGGACTATCAGGTGGTCGGCCGAGTGGAGTACCGGGGAATCGACTGCCATGTGCTCGAGGGACAGAGTGGTTTCAGTCTGGTTTTCGTCGGGGTTGAGGATCACCTGCTCCACGGCTTCATCTTGCGGGTGCTGAGCGATCATCACAACGCCCGGGAAGTCATCGAGGAGATCGCCCGAAAGCGCGGTCGCCAAATTGATTCATCTGTTGACTACTACAAATGGAAGTCTGAGCAGTCCCCGGAGGATCAACGAGAGATGGATCGGGAATATTTTACCGCCCTCCTTCCCTCCAGCCAGCCCCTGGCGGAGTTTTATTTTGCCGACTACCGGGAAGTCGCACCCGCCAAGTGGTTTCCCCTGACCCAGGGAATCCAATCCTTTGCCGATGAACCGGATGATGATGGTCAGTTTCCCGTTCGGTCCACCAAGGAATTGCGGGCAACGGAAATCAAGATCAACCAGCCCCTGCCCGATGCTTTGTTTACGATTGAATTGCAGGATGGGGTCGAGGTGCGTGACCTGAGACAAGACCCGCCGCTTAATTATCGATATCAGCACAACATGCCCAAGGAGAAGTGGAAGGCCATTGTGGAGAAGGCCAAACAGAACGAAGCGGAATGGCAGGAGGCCAACGCAAAACTCGATGCCCTGGTGGGCCAACCCGCGCCTTCGTTCCCCCAGGCGGAATGGTTGAAGAGCAAGCCGCTGACCTGGGCTGATTTGCGGGGAAAAGTGGTCATTCTCGACTTCTGGGCGGAATGGTGCGGCCCGTGCCGATACGATCTTCCCATCGCCAGCAAATTCCATCATCAACAGGATCAGGAGGACATCGCCATCATCGGGGTCCATACCCCGAGTCGTGCGTTCATCTCCATCGAGCGCCTCATGAAAGACTTTGACATGGAGTACCCCATCTGCATCGATGCCCCCGCCCCTCCCGGAGTTCCGGCGTTCGGCGCCATGTCCGCCGCCTATCGCATCAGAGGCATCCCCCACGCCTTCGTCATCGACCGGGAGGGAAAAGTAGCGGGTCACGGCGAATTGGAAACCATGATCGGTCTCGCCCGGGACTTGCCGAAAAGGAAACCCTCGACCACGGATCAGGATTCATCCTGACGCATCTCAACCCTCATGGCTCATGGCTCATGGCCCTTGGCTCTCTGCTACCGCTCGCCCACCTCTCCAGCCGTCAAAACCACTCGCGCTCGATCAAACTGCTCCTGCTCCCCCGCCCCTTCGCGGGTTATGGCATACCCTACCGGCCGCTCCAACCGCCGCTTGGGATGAATCGCCATAATATATTCCCTCTGAATTGGATGCACTTCAAACAATCCCCCGTCCAGAGGTGATCCCGGTTCCCCATCGGCCTGTATAGTAAAAATCCACAGGTGATAGCGTTCCCCCCCGGCATAATCCAGTTCCTTCAGATTATGAAAATGCATATGCCCCTTCTGTAACCCGGCATTCCATGCCACATTTCCCGCTACCCCAATCTCTAGAAGGTGCTCTAAATACGGCCCACCTTCGGCCTGCTCCATCATCTCTTCTGAAATCCCCAGAGCCCCCCCATTCCAGGTCATCACGATCGTGCCGGGTAAATCCAGCACCACCGCCCGCTCCCGCAGAAACGGCAGCGTGGGTTCCGGAACCAGCCGGGGCCACCATCCGCTTACGGCCAACCCGATCAACGCCGCCACCGAAATCCACGGCATCCAGATGCGCCGCAGTGGTTGCCGGAACGCTGATTCGACATCCTCCCCAACCAACACAACCTTTTCACCCGACGCATCAATGGCCTGCTCCAATTTGTCTCGTAAGGTTTCTGGCAATGGCTCCGCCGCCGCGTCTTCCAGGGCTAGATCAAGCATCGACACCAGTGTTTCCAATTCCACCCCTTCTGAGGTGATGGCAGTATTTCGCATGGCATCCAGCTCACCCAGTTCCGATTCCGATAACCCGGCCATTGCACAATCCACCAGCAGGTTGTAAAGGTGATCCGGGTTTGGGCTGTGGTGAGAGTTCATTGTGTTACTCTCTCTTTCTTCGTCGGCCATGCATCGTTGGATGTCATTATTTCTCTTAATTTCAGCAAACCCCGCCGAATATGCGTTTTCACCGTCCCCAGAGGCATACCCAGAAGATTGGCGATCTGCTCATGGGTTAACCCATAATGAATAGCAAAGGTGATCGCCTTCTGCTGTTCCGAGCTGAGGGTGTGCAGCGCAGCCACAACTCGATGCACCGATTCATCCCGCTCCAATAAGTCGGAGTGAGTCAACGCCACTTCTGGTTGCTTGAGTAACTTGATCTCCTGCATTGATCGCTGTCGCCGGCTGCTCTTCCGCCGGGCGTCAATCATCCTCCGCCTCGCGATCATCGACACAAAAACCACTTCCGATCCTTTCTCCTCATCATATCGTTCCGCATTCTGCCACAGCGATACAAAAGCATCCTGCACCGCATCCTCCGCATCAGCCGTGCTTGCAAATAACCGCCTCGCCAACGACCACAACAAACCCCCATACTGGTCAATGCAAGCCCGCATGGCTTCCTGCTCTCCCCTCGCCACCCGCTTTAGTAGCCCATTCAACACGAGCGTTTCACTCCGTAATCCCGAATACGGCTATCCCATCCCATTCGCACGATCCATCACTTCGATGACCACATATCAAGCATCATGACCACAATTCCCCCAAAATGCAAGACTCGACCTCAAAAAAGAGCCGGGCCAGCAAACATCAAGGTTACACAGACCCGGCCACACTCGCGTGGGATAAATAAATCTTCTACCTTTTGTAAATCACTCTTCTTCCCGAAAAAGCCGTACCCGCTGCGAAGCGCCGCACGGCCGCTCCTCCAATTAAGGACTGACTCCCCCGATACTAAATTCGCCAAAACCCAGATTCCGGATTCAACCCGAATAATCTTTTTCCTTATGGACCTGACCCTTTGTCGTAGATGGCGTCGCACCACCCCATCCCCCCGGCTGCTCCTTCGGGTGGACCAACTCCCAGCACGCCTCCATCAACTCCATCGCCCCCTCCCCGCTCGCCCCGCTTGTCACCAGGGGTCGCTCCCCCTTCTCCATCCCCAACCGCCCGGCGATTTTTTCGATTAAATCCCCTCGCTCTTCCTCCGGCACCAGATCGATTTTGTTCAGCACCACAATGACATTTTTCTCCGCCAAAACCGGTGAATATTCGTGCACTTCCCGCCGAATTGTCTCGAAATTCGCCACCGGATCGCTCTCATCAATCGGCTGAATATCCAGAATATGCACCAAAACCTTCGTTCTTTCCACATGCCGCAGGAATTCATGCCCCAATCCTGCTCCCTCCGCCGCCCCCTCGATTAATCCGGGAATATCCGCCACCACCAAACGACGCTCGCCGGCCAGTTCGGCCAATCCCAGATGAGGACTTAAAGTCGTAAATGGATAATCCGCCACCCGGGGATTCGCCCGCGAAATCGCCCGCAACATCGTCGATTTCCCCGCATTCGGCAAACCGATTAAACCTATGTCTGCAATGAGTTTAAGTTCCAGCCGCAGCGTCCGCTCCTCCCATTCTCCCCCCGGCGTCGCCTCCCGAGGCGTCTGATTCGTCGAAGACTTGAAATGCTCATTCCCCCACCCCCCTGTCCCTCCCTGCGCCACAATACACCGCTGCCCCGGCTCACTTATGTCCACAATCAACTCGTCGGAGTCCTTGTTATACACCAGAGTACCCAGCGGCGTAGGCACCACCAGATCCGCCCCATCCGACCCGTGACACTGACTCCCCTTCCCGTGCTCCCCGCTCTTGGCCCGCTTATGAGGCATATAAGACAGTTTCAGCAAAGAGTTCAGGTGCGGGTCGCCCACCAGAATCACATCCCCCCCTTTTCCCCCATCGCCCCCATCCGGCCCGCCCTTGGGAATATATTTCTCCCGCCGGAAACTCACGCACCCCATCCCCCCTTTCCCCGAGCGAACATAAATAGTCGTACGATCGATCAGCATGGCAAAATATCCTCCCCGATCATACCCATTCATATCAAAGAGAACCGGGAGAAAAATAAGGAGGCGTCCGAAGACGCCCCACTTACAAGGAGATCAATAGAATCACCATCAATCAGGCGACCGCAGTCCGCTCCACGGCGGTGAATTGAGGAATCGCAGGATCGGAGGGGACAATATCCACAAACCGACCTCGGAAGCGCACCGATCCATCCGCTCGTGCGTACAGCGTGTCGTCGTTGCCGCGACCCACCAGATATCCGGCTTTGAATTTGGTACCACATTGCCGCACCAGGATGTTGCCTGAGCGGACGGATTCGCCGCCGTATTTCTTGATGCCCCGGTATTGCGGGTTGGAATCGCGTCCGTTGCGGGTGGAACCCTGTCCCTTTTTATGTGCCATTGCGTCAATACTCCTGAGTCAATCCCCCGATTGTCCCCAATGATGAATGTGAATCGTCCAGTGTACCGGAATTCAGCGGAAAATCCAGCGGGAATCACCTTTTTTCTGTAGGGGTTCGTGGCCCCGGGGCAGGGCGTCGCCCGGAATCAGGTAATTCTGTTCCCAGGTTTTCCGAAGAATCGTCCGCTCTCCGGTGATTGGGTTGGTAACTCGAGCGGTTTCTCCGCTGATCCCTCCTACGAACATCTTGAGTTGATTGACCCGAGTATTGCGGGCGGGCCAGACCACCAGCCCATCTTTCGCCATAGTCGGCCCTTCGAGCAGGTCGCCGATGATCTGCGTTTGATTTTCCATCAGGTCATTTCCCAGAAGTTTCAGCAACTCGAAAGTTACCCGCCGCGGCACGCCCTCTCCCGATTCAAGAATTTCACCCGCATCGGTGAACAACACAAAAGTCGGAGCCCAGACCCGGGCTTTCCGGGTCCGATTGGTGATTTTGTAGGTAAAAAACCAGTAGGCCCGGCCATCGGTACGATCCACATGCAGGCGCAGATCACCCGGCTCATAGTCCAATTCCCAGCGAATCGCCATGTTTCGAGGTACGGGATGCCCTTGTTGAGCAATCACCTGGCCCACCACGCACAAAAACGCGATGAGGGGCAGGACGAAACGAAACCGAGGTTGAAACCGATACATAATCAAACTCCAAGGGATACAATAAAGCGCAAGCAGCATTCTACCCTCCTCACTCCCCGGCGCATAGGGTAAATCCGGCCTTTCTATGACTCTTTCGCAAACCAATCCCCGTCAGTTGCACCCTTCCGATGACGATGATTCCGGGTCGATCATCCAAATTGATGCTTCCCGTCGACTGGAAGCAGTCGCGTGTCTGGTAGGAGCCGGGCCGCCTCCGGCAGTTTCAGACCCCGATCACGCCCGTCGATTCCTCGATTACGCCCAATCAAACGGTATTTGCCTCGACCACCTGTTCTCACGAGTTGGTGGTGATGCTTCTGACAGCCCGATTCTTCAGACCGTTCTGGCCGTGCCTTCTCCCGGTCGAACCGCGATGCTGTTCTCCAGTGGAATCCACACTGAGGCCGAAATTCGCCCGCTCGCCGCTCTGATCGCCGCCACCTGCCGCAGTTTTGTCCCCCTCAATAAAAACTCACAGAATGAAGTTTGCCTCGCCCAGACCCTCCTGGATCTGGAAGACGAATCCGGTCGACAGGCGTTCTCCGGGGCACATTTTCAGGAATTGGCGACCCTGAGTTATCTGGAGCGTCCCGTTCCCACTCGCCGCAGTGCTCCTCAGCCGCAATGGCCGCAGAACACCACCATCCACTCCTACGCCCCGAATCATCGCGATGAATTGATGCAGATTCTCGATGCCTCCTATGAAAACACCCTCGACTGCCCCGGTTTATGCGGCCTGCGTTCCACCCACGACATCCTCGAAGGTCACCGGGGCACCGGCACCTTCACCCCACACTTATGGACTTTGCTCAAAGTCGAGGGGAAGCCAGCCGGGGCAATTCTCCTCAACCCCACCGCAAACAGAAAAACCATTGAACTTGTTTACATGGGTCTATGTCCCAGCGTTCGGGGTCGTGGGTTGGGACGCCAACTATTGCGCCACGGATTGTCTCTCCTCGCCGGTCGCGCCGAACGCACGGTAACGCTCGCCGTGGATGAAGAAAATACTCCGGCTTTAAGTTTGTATCAACGCGAAGGATTTCGGCGCATGCTCCGACGACGGGCGTTGATTTTCCCTATATCTAAAGCATAAAACGCACTTCGGCGGGGGGCTGGCAATGCTTCATCATTGAGTTTTCCACCGGTCATCATCAAATGGTGAAAAGGTGTGGACAAAAATAATTCCGGCCAGATGCCCGATGTTTTGGGCGCTTCCGCAGGAAGAAAATATTTTCTCTCTCCAGGGCCTCCCATTCCTGATCTGGTGCGATACCCTGCGTCTGTTGCTCAAGGAAGAGCAACCTCGACCGACGCCCTCGCCCCACTGGTCACCCGATGACCCATAGCCCCACACATAAGTGTGTGTGTCTGGAATGGAGCGAATGGTTGAGGGAAAGATGAACCCTTGGTCCCCCGACCCCCGGTTCCCTCGAGACCTGGTTCAATTGAGCCACGAATATTCTCGATCTTCCCCTGTCTCGTTTCTCCGGATGGATCCGTTTCAACCCATCAACTCTCGGCGATGCCCATCGCTCGCGCGGCCGGTTCACGGTGTCTCTGCGCTTTCGGCATCTCCGTTTGATCAAACGCCCGCCCCGAAGACCAGCACTCTTCGGCGGACGGAGCACCAGGAAGTGCTCGCAGGAGATACCGCCCGTGCCCGACCCCACCCTTCCCACCAAGCCCCCCTCCACTTCCGCCACCACCGCATCGGATCGAGATCTTTCCATCAGCACCCGCATCGCGAGACA
>CAZLXE010000115.1:2433-7665 GCA_964563005.1 uncultured Isosphaeraceae bacterium | reverse complement strand
TCCGACTTCCTGGGCTTTCAGGAGGGCGTTGCGGTAGCAGTTCGTCAGGATTTCATCTTCGCCATCGTTTCCGTCCTCCCATACCGGGCCGACGGTGTGAAAAACCAGAGAGCAGGGCAGGTCGTAGGCCCCGGTTACCACGACATCGCCCGGCAGGCAGCGAACGCCGGGCATGATCTGAGGCAACTTGAGACATTCCTCCAGTAACTCCGGACCGGCGGCGGCGTGGATCGCTCCATCAACTCCGCCGCCGCCCAGTACCCGGACATTGGCGGCGTTGACGATGGCATCGACCTCGAGGGTGGTGATGTCGGCGAGCAGGGCTTCAATCGTGGCCATCGGTTTGTTTCCCTTCGCAAAGGAAATCATGAGGAGCACCAGTGTATCGCAATTTCCCTCGGCCACCTCTTCTACCGCCGCAACTCCGGAAAGATCCAGCGGAGGGTGGGCGGCTCGTGGCCGATGATTTCGCGGATGTAGGCGGCGAGGAGTTTATTGGCCCGGGTGATGGTTTCCGGAGGAGCATTGCAGGGTGGGCACTGCCCACCTTCTGACTCCCCAATTCCCCTTAATAGCCCGATAGTCTCCGCCCGCACCCGCCAGGAGTGGTCCCGGGAATTCTGGTCTTGGGCCAGCGTTACCCCTCCCGCCTGAGGATCGAAGCAGAGCACGGGTGGATTCTGCGGCAGCGGTTTGCCGGTGCGGGCGTTGTGGTCGAGGATGGGTTTGTAGCCGGCTTCGGCGAGGAGGGTCCATTGAAATTGGAGGAGGGCGAGGGGGATGGCGGGTTGTGTTTCATAACCATCGCCCCCGGAACCCCCTCCCCGGCCCTCCCCCAGAGGGGGAAGGAGATGTCCATTCCGGCCAGCCCCGGTAATCTGGCGCAGGGCGATTATGAAGGCGTCAAACGAGATTGGGGAGGGATCGTGGGCGGTGAGCAGGTGATGGATTAGATCTGCCATATACAAACCCGCCCGATTTGCTGCCAGGTTTTCCCGCAATCGGGGAAATATTTCCTCCAGCGACCATTGCGTCAGGGTCGCCAGTTCCCGCCCCGGCTTGGTCAGGGCGACAATCTGTCCCCTCGTTAACAGGTCCAGACCGCCCGAAAACGGGGCTTTTTCGCGTTTTGAGCCCTTGGCGAGGCCTCGAATGATGCCGTGCTCGCGGGTGAAGAGGGAGACCGTCTGGGAGGTTTCCGAGAAATCCCAGCGGCGGATGACGATGGCGTTGTCGCGGAGGGTGGGCATGTATTCACCACAGAGCACACAGAGAGCACAGAGAGAAAATAAGAGTGGGGGATTGGTTTTGGACGATTCTAGGGTATCGGGGTTGGTTCGCCCTCCCCCCAGCCCCCGGCAGCCCCAGGTATTGGTGATTCCGAATACCCCCTCCCCGCCAAAGGCGGATCTTCGACCCAACCCTCCCCCAAAGGGGGAGGGAGTCCTGCTTTCCTTTATACTTCTCCCATGAGTTCACCTCGGATCATTTCATTACTGAATCAGAAGGGGGGGGTGGGCAAAACCACCTCTGCCGTCAATCTGGGGGCGGCTCTGGCGGCTCAGGGGAAGCGGGTGCTGCTGATCGATCTCGATCCGCAGGCCCATCTCACTTTGCACCTGGGCATCGAGGGGGATGAGGTGGAGCGAACGCTGTATGACCTGCTCATCGATCCGGAGTGCGCTGCGGAAGAGGCGGTGATTCGGGAAGCCCGTCAAAATCTGGATGTGATTCTCTCGGAAGTCGATCTGGCCGGCGCAGAGACCGAACTTGCCTCAACACCCGGCCGTCAGTCCATTCTGCGGCAGAAACTCCAGGCGAATGGCTTTCTCGATCGTTATGAAGTGGTGCTGATCGATTGTCCGCCCAGTCTGGGATTGCTCACGCTGAATGCCCTGGCTTTGGCGGCGGAGGTTTTCGTGCCCATGCAGGCCCATTTTCTCGCCTTGCAGGGGGTGGGGAAATTGCTGGAAACGGTGGGGCTGGTCTGCGGCGAGGTGAACCCGGCATTACAGGTAACGGGGATTGTGTTGTGTATGCATGAGGGGCAGACCACTTTGGCGAAGGAGATTGTGGCCGATCTGGATAGTTTCTTTGAAGGACAGCGGGAGATGGATGTGCCATGGCGGGCCTGCCGGGTGTTGCGCCCGGCGATTCGGCGGAACATTAAACTGGCGGAGGCCCCCAGTTTCGGCAAGACGATTTTCGATTATTCCCCCTGGTGTCCGGGGGCGCTGGACTATCGCAAATTGGCGGAGAATCTCATTGCCGAGTGGGATGGAAGTCATGAGGAAGAGGAGCGACCAGAACAGGTGGTTGAAGTGAAACCGGAGCCGGAGGAGTTGGTCGTGGAGGAATCGGTTCCGGTCATTGAGACGATGAAGGTGGATGGGGTGCTGGATCATCCTCATTCTGAACAATCAGCCGCAGATGCGAAACCATCCATCGCACTTTCCGAAGAAGAGAAGGCGTCTCTTACCGCAAACCCTGTGACGCATGACTGAATCAGACAATAGCCACAAGGATCTATTTTCGCGGTGGTGCTTTGTGCTCTACGCCCTTGCTCTGGTGACGGCAACACACTGGCCGAAACTGGAATTGCCCGCCCTGCAAGGCACCGACAAAACGATCCACTTCGTCGCCTTCGGCATGTGGACTCTTTTTCTCTGGCGAACCGGATGGGTGCGTTCGCGCTGGCTCTTGATGCTGATCGCCCTGGTCTGGTCGGCTCTGGATGAATGGGGACAGGCCATTCCCGTGATCCACCGCCATTTTTCCTGGCTGGACATGAGCGCGAATTTCGGAGGAGTGATTCTGGCCACCCTCGTTCTCGCCTTGATTAATCTTCTGCGAACTCCACGCCAGGCCTAAAATACACGAAGCATGCCCATCAGACGGATTCAATCTCGAGTCAGAAAAGCGGGGAAGCGATACCGCTATCACCGGGCGAGGGTTCGCCGCATGTTGTTTACGGTGGGACCGGATCGCCTTTCCCGGGGGCGGCTGAATCGTCGGCATCTGGCGGGGGAGGTGGTGCTGAGTGAAGTGGAGATCGAAAGTCCACGCTGGCCATTGGTGTGGGATGGCCTGCGGATTCTGCATGTGAGTGATTTTCACCTCGGTGATCTGCTTCCTCTCGATCGCGCCCTGGAAATTGTGGCCTCGATCACCCGCCTGAAGCCCGATCTCGTGGCCTGCACCGGCGATGTGGTCGACCTGCATCATCACGACGCCCCGCCCCTCCTCGAAGCATTGGGCGCTCTCGCAGCCCCGCTCGGAACGATGATGGTGCTGGGCAATCACGATGAATTGCATTGTGGGGAAACCCTGGAAGGCATGGCCCGCCGGGCGGGGGTTACGGTTCTGCGGAGTGAAAGTGCCGTCTGCACCAATGGCGACCACACCCTCACCGTTGCGGGAATCGACTGGGCGAAAACGCAGGCGAAATGTGCCCGGCAGGTTCAGCGGGCGTGTGGATGGGGAAAAGTGGACCTTCTTCTCGCCCACAATCCCAAAGCATTCAATGCGGCCGCAAACCTGAACATCCCCCTCACCCTCTCCGGCCATACTCACGGCGGGCAGGTAGCCCTCAAAGGTCGCCCCAACGCCAATCTCGCCCTCGGCCATCGAAAAAGCGCCGGAGTGTTCGAGGATGGAGACAGCCGGCTGTTTGTCACCACCGGGATCGGGGCGTGGTTTCCTCTGCGGGTGAACTGTCCGGCGGAGGTGGCAATGATTACCATGCGCCGGTCATAAGCGCGAGGAAACGAACCATCCTCGCCCTCTGAGGATCCGCTATGCCCGATCTCCCGAATAAACCGGCGCTGCTCATGGACGGGGCAACCGGTACAGAACTGATGCGCCGGGGATTCGAATTAACAAAGCCCCTGTGGTCTGCCCGGGCGATTCTCGATGCCCCGGATCTGATCGAACAGATTCATCGCGAGTATCTGGAAGCGGGAGCGGAGGCCATCATTACGAATTCATTTCGCACCCACGAACGATCATTGGCGAAAGCGGGATTGGGAGATCGGGCGGAGGAACTGACCGCCAAAGCCGTGGCCATTGCAGAGCAGGCGCGCCAGAAAATAAATCCCGACGCCCTGATCTTCGGCTCCGTCGCCCCTCTGGAAGATTGCTATCACCCGGAATCCGTCCCGAGCGAAGAGGCCTGCCACCGGGAGCACGGGCAGATCATGCGCCATCTGATGGATGCCGGGGTGGATTATCTCATCATCGAAACCATGAACACTCTGCGCGAAGCAAGTGCGGCGGCTGAAGAAGCCGAGCAATGTATGCCCTGTCGCTGGATGATGAGTTGTTGCACGCGCAGCATCGGCCCGCCGGGCGTGCTGCTCAGTGGGGAGCCGCTGGTTGACCTGCTTCCTCAATTGCAGAACGCGGCCGCCGTGGGGGTCAATTGTGTCGCCGCTCCTCAGGTTGAGAGTCAGGTGCGCCTTCTTCGTCAACTGCTTCCGGAAACGATCCGCATCATGGCCTACGCGAATGTGAGTTGGTGCAATGAAACCGGCGATTGGGTGGATTCGGATGCGAAGGAACCCGAAAAATTCGCCGACCATGCGGTGAAGTGGATCGAAGCGGGTGCGGGCATCATCGGTGGCTGTTGCGGCACCACGCCCGACACCATCCGCGCCATCAATACCCGATTGCCACAAGCATAAGAATCCTCACTCCGGCCGCATCGCATTTTTCCCCTGAATCGCCACCTCCTCTACAATTCCCCCAACCCTCATGGCCACCGAAATAAGTCTCGCCAACAAGAGCCAGTTGCTGTTCGGAGGATCCGCCTTCCTGATCCTCTCCGGAGCGCTGGCGGCTCCCTGGATTTTCACCGGCCGGCTGGTTGAACAATCACAGACAGAAGTGGCGAAACAGTTGGCCGACGCCTGGATCGCCGATCGCATCAAACTCGGCGACATGGATCAGGTAGGCCGGGGAACCATTCCCGTCCCCCTCAACGATTTATTCGTCGATCCCGAGCATCCCCCCGACCTTCGCATGATCCTGGTCAATCGCTCCCAGATCGACCTGGAAAATGAAGAAGATCAGTTCCTCCGCCGGGCCGGGCAATCGTTTCTGGATGACCCTGAAGTACAGGAAATGGCCACTACCACCGAAGTTCGTAACATCACGGTCTATCGCTATGCCCGGTCGATTCCCGAGTCGCTCATGCAGGTCATTCACGATCGATCCATCACCGATTTATCCCCC
>CAZLXE010000115.1:1172-2333 GCA_964563005.1 uncultured Isosphaeraceae bacterium | reverse complement strand
ATCGATCAGAATCTCACCGATCCCCTTCACGCCATCCTCCTTATCGATCGCACCAGTGACAGCGCCCGGGGCCAACTCCTTAATTTCCGCATCGTCATTCTTGCCGCCGGCCTTGTTGGCGTTCTCACGGCGGTACTGGTGTTTTATCTCATCCTTACCAAACTCATCTTCTCTCCGGTGCGAAAAATCCGGGCCACGGCGGAAAAGGTGGAAGCGGGCGATCTCTCCGTTCGCAGCGAACTTCAGACCGGCGATGAATTCGAAGAACTCGCCCACTCCTTCAACGCCATGCTCGATCGGATCGAACAAGGGCGAAAGGAACTCACCACCGTTAACCAGTCGATCGGACTCAAACTCGATCAACTCGCCGAAGCCAATGTCACCTTATTCGAGTCCAACCGGGTCAAAAGCGAGTTCATCGCCAGCGTGAGCCACGAACTGCGCACCCCCCTCAATTCCATCATCGGCTTCGCGGAACTCCTCGAAGAATTGGCCCGGGGTGAATCCGAATCCGATCCCAAACGCATGCGCTATCTGGAAAACATCATCACCAGCGGCCGTTCCCTGCTGGAAATGATCAACGAACTGCTCGACATGGCGAAAATCGAATCGGGCCGGATGGAGGTTACCGTCGAGCCGACCAGCGTGGATGACCTCATCGAAGGCCTCGTCAAAATCATGAAGCCCCAGGCGTTGGCGAATGAAGTGGAACTCATCACCAATCTCGATCGTCACCTTCCCACGATCGACACCGACCCCGGCAAACTCCAGCAGATCCTCTACAACTTCGTTTCCAATGCCGTGAAATTCACTCCCGCCGGCGGAACCGTCACCATCGGAGCCGAACGGGTGACCCGCCAGACCAACATCGCCGGCGTTCGCTGTTCCGTTACCGACACCGGGCCGGGAATTCCTGAGGACATGCGCGACCTCATCTTCGAAAAGTTCCGCCAGATGGACGGCGGCCACACGCGGGAACATCGCGGCACGGGCCTGGGCCTCGCCATCTGCCGCGAACTGGCGCATATGCTGGGGGCGGAAGTTTCGTTTACCAGCACCCCCGGCCACGGCGCCACCTTCTATGTCGATCTCCCCCAGACTCCGCAACCGCCGGAGGTAAAGCCGCTGATGGGGGAATAAGCGGTAGGTTAGGATTTATCC
>CAZLXE010000115.1:0-1072 GCA_964563005.1 uncultured Isosphaeraceae bacterium | reverse complement strand
AACTCCACCCAATCATCCCCTCCATTTTCCGTAATCCACAAATTCCCCGTCGTCGAGCCGAACGCCAGCGTCTCCCCCGTCTCGTCCACATCCAGAGCATGACGATAGACAATGTCATACGCATCCTGCCCCGGCAGCCCCTTCCCTAGAATTTCGAACGATTCCCCTCCATCCCGAGTCCGCGTTACCACCACTTTCCCATCCACCGCATATCGCTTCTCATCCTTCACCGCCGGCACAAACCATGCCGTGTTCGGGTTCGTAGGATGCGCCGCCACCGCGAAACCGAAATTTGATGGCGCATTGCACTCGAGTTCGTTCCAGTTCTGACCATAATCCGTCGAGCGGAAAATCCCGTTGTGATGCTGAACCCACATCACATCCGGCTGATCGCGACACATCGCCACCAGATGCGGATCCTGAATAACCGGGTCGCCCGCCTGCTCGGGAGGCATATATTCCGCCCTCATCCCCTTCGCCCCCAACTCCCACGACTGCCCACCATCATTCGTTATCCACACTCCCCCGCACGAAACACCCACCGCCAGATGATCGGAGTTCCGGGGATCGACGCACACCGAATGAATTCCCGCATCATCAAACCCTCCCCCGAACCACTGCACCCGCCGCGGATCATCCCAGAGAGGACGATTCAGCTCCCACGATTCTCCCAGATCCTCAGAAAGAAACAGCCCGCCGGGGATCGTGCCGCACCACACTCGGTTCGGACGATCCGCCCCCCCCGTTTCCATCGCCCATACCAGCCGCAGTTTCCACTCCGTCGGCTTGCCGGAAAAGGGGTTCGGCTGCGGCTCGTATCCTTCCGGCGGTTCGGGATACACCGGGCCGGCGATTTCCTTCCACGACTTCCCCCCATCATCCGATCGATGAATTTTCTGCCCGAAATGTTCGTGTTTCACGGCCGTAAAGAGCATTTCATTCCGGGGGTCGTGCATCACCAGCGGACAATGATCGCCTACAAACGATGCATTCGAAACCGCCCAGCCCTTCGCGCCACGGGCATACGAAAAGAGTCCTTTGCGAGTGGCGATGAGTAAGTGTTCAGACATAG
>CAZLXE010000114.1:0-7712 GCA_964563005.1 uncultured Isosphaeraceae bacterium | reverse complement strand
GCTCCAAACGCCCCCTGCATTCCCGCCTTGAGAATCGGCTCCGAAGAGTGATCACTGAAAAGATCAAGAATCCGTTTCGCCCGTCCCGGCTCATCCTCCAGCAAAATCCCGATCGCCTCCCGAAACGCCTTCGCCCGAAAATCTTCTCCTCCCTCCAGATCATCCTTCGCCCGATCCAGTCGATCCAGAAATGCCGCCAGATCAATCAACTTCGCCCGGTGCTCCATGAAATACAATGACAGCACCGCAGATTTTTCCAATGGACACGATGAATCAGACATCAGGGGAAACCTCTCAAGTAGGAAGTTCCGCTGATTATCCCGATTTCGCCATCTCATGTTGCAAATCGAAATCCGCCGCCGTGGTCATCGCCTCGATCATCACCGCGATATCAATCTCATGGACCTCCACCGGCTTCCCAAAGTCCTCAATAAGCGGAATGGTCAGCCGCCCCCCGAGATGCTCGCGAAACTCATCCAGTCCCTTCAACATCTCTCCCATATTCGCCATCATCACTTCATGGTGCAGCGCAAATCCCAGTTTTTTCAGCAGCCCCGCAATCCGCTCCGCCGTGGCCTGGGGAAGAAGATCGGTTGCTGCAGCATAAAACAGGTCGATCGCCAGCCCCATCGCCACCGCTTCCCCATGACCCAGTTGATAATCAGTCATCGTCTCCAACTTATGCGCCGCCCAGTGCCCGAAATCCAGCGGCCGACCTTCCTGCAATTCATAAGGATCACCACCCTGCGTAATGTGCTCGAAATGCAGTTCCGCGGATCGTTGAAGAAGAGGCAGCAACGCGTTGTGATCCCGTTGCTTCAGCCCCTCCACCGACATCTCCACCAACATGAACAATTCCGGATCCTTGAGCAACGCCACTTTCACAATTTCGCTCAATCCCGAACGCCAGTCCCGATCGCTCAGCGTAGTGAGAAAAACATCATCTTGAATCACGCCCCACGGCGTCTGAAAACAACCCAGAAAGTTCTTCTTCCCAAAGGCGTTAATCCCATTCTTCACCCCCACTCCGGAATCGCATTGAGCCAGCGTCGTCGTGGGAATCCTCACCAACCGCACGCCTCGATGGGCAATCGAAGTCGCATACCCCACCGCATCCAGCACCGCCCCCCCTCCAACCGCAATCACAAACGAGTGACGACAAATCGCCTTCTCTCCAATCGCCTGCGCCACCGCCTCCCACACCGCCGGATCATTCTTCGCCGTTTCCCCTCCCTGAATCACATACGGCGGAGCGGCCAGCAGAAGATCATCCATATGCTCACCGAAATAATCATTGATCTGGTCCAGCAGACCCTCCGTCGCGGACACCACCCCCTTGTCCACCACCACGATGACTCTCCGTCGTTCCGCTCTCGGTTCCCTGGTCAGCACCTCGCACAGCAGTGGATTTCCCGCCTCAAAAACACCGGTTGTGAAGTACAGGCCATGCGTAAACGACAGCCGGATTTCGGCTTCCGCTCCCTTCGGATTGACGGACATGTTGTTCAAAGGACTGGTATCGAATCACCGTAAAGGGAATGGCTTATGATGCGGCAACCTTCACCGGAGCATTCACCGGCGTTCTCCCCACCGCATAATAAGTAAATTCATGCTCCCGCATCACCTTGTGGCGAAAAATATTGCGTCCATCAAAAATCACTCGATCTTTCAATCGCTCGGCAATCTGATCAAAATCCGGATGGCGGAACTCGCTCCATTCCGTGCACACCACCAGAGCATCGCATCCGTCGAGCACATCGTACATGTCATCCACCGTCGTCACCTCGGGATACTCCCGGTTCAGATTTTCCTCCGCCACCCGATCAAACGCCCGCACCTGCGCCCCCGCGGCCATCGCTTTTTCCATCAGCGTGATGGCCGGGGCTTCCCGAATGTCATCCGTCTCCGGCTTGAACGCCACCCCCCAGAACGCCAGCGTCTTCCCATTCAGTGAGTCGTCAAAGTGCGTGGTGATTTTCTTCCAGAAATAATCCCGCTGATCCTGATTCACCCGATGCACCGCCTCATTCAATTTACAGGCGAAACCGATCTTCTTCCCCATCCCCACCACCGCCTGCGTATCCTTGGGAAAGCACGACCCCCCGTACCCCAGTCCCGGATACAAAAACTGATTCCCGATCCGCCGATCCGCACACATCCCTTCCCGCACAAATCGAATATCCGCCCCGTAATGCTCGCAAAGGTTCGCCATCTCGTTGATGAAACTTATCTTGCACGCCAGCATCGCGTTCGAGGCATACTTCACCATCTCCGATGACCGCACATCCATGACAAAAATCGGATTCCCCTGCAGCACAAACGGCTCATACAAATCGCGCATCATCTCCCCCGCCCGATCATCTTCCACCCCGCAGATCACCCGGTCCGGTTTACGGAAATCATTGATCGCCGCTCCCTCTTTGAGAAACTCCGGATTGTTGGCGATATAAAAAGGCGCATTCGTCAGTTCCCGAATCCGGTCCCGCACCGCATGGCTCGTCCCCACCGGCACCGTCGACTTCACCACCACCAATTTCGGCTCCTGCTCCGGACCCAATCGATCAATCGCCTCCGCGATGTCCGCCGCCGCATTCAGCACATAGGTCAGATCAGCCGAGCCATCCTCCCGGGGCGGCGTCCCCACACAAATGAAAATAATCTCCGCATCCCGCAACGCCAGGTCCTTGTCCGTACTGAAATACAGCCGCCCTGATTTCGAATTCCGCGTCAGCATGTCATTCAGCCCCGGCTCAAAAATGGGAGAGATCCCCTTCTTCAGCAGGGCAACCTTCTCCTCGTCGATGTCCAGGCAGGTCACATTGTTGCCCGTGTCGGCGAAACACGCCCCCGTCACCAGCCCGACATACCCCGTTCCAATCATCGTGAGTTTCATCTGAAAGAATCCTTATTAAAAACAACTCCGGCTCCGTCCGGTAAATATCGTCCTCTCACCCCCCCGACTCAAGCACAATGCACCATTTCCCCTTCCAAAGCCAGCAGTTTTTCCTTTCGCCCCAACGCCTCCGAACCCCTGATATCTGTCCCCGCGAAACCATGCAGCCCCCCATCTGCCCCGATCACCCGATGACACGGAATAATCACCGGCAACCGATTCCGCCGCATCGCCTGACCCGCCGCCCGTGCCGATCCCGGCTTCCCTCCCGCCATCTCTGCCAGTTCCTGATAACTCCGCGTCTCCCCCCGGGGAATACCCCGACACGCCTCCCAACACCCCTGGAAAAAATCCGATCCCGTTGGCGTCGGAATCCCCGAAAAATCAACCTCCTCCCCCTCAAAATATGCTTCCAACTTCTCCACCACCTCCGGCAGCAGCGTTGGATCCTCCTGAGAATCAGTCAACAGTTCCTGCAATTCATAGTCCACCCATCCCGTCCGAATCGCCCCCGATGCTTCCTCCATCACCACAAATGGCCCGGTGGGTGTGTCCAGAATCCGATGTCGTGTCGTCGTATGTGTCATATCAATGCTCCACCCCGTAAATTCCAGGTAATCCAAAAACCATCTCAGGGACTAGTCACTCCGGCCCCCCAATGATAATCCAACACCACCGGGCTGTGGTCCGATGCCTCCACCGTATCCTTATTCTCCAACCCATGCTCCTTCAACCATTTCGCGGTCAAATCTTCCGATTCAAACACAAATCCCCGCCGCAATTGCAACGACTTCCCCGAAGCCAACGCATAATCCAGCCGCCCCGGGGCAAATGGCCCTTGATCCTTCCAGGTGGTATTCGAGAATCCATCCAACTGCATCGGATTCGCAATCTCCAGGGCTTCCCCCTCAAAAGTAACGGCCCGGGCCAGATTCTCCAACGGCTCCTTCGACCCCACCAGGTTGAAGTCACCCGTAATGATCACCCCGGAAACTCCCTCCTCCTTCATCGCCTGCTGAATATCCCCGCCCAGAATCTTCACCTCCTCCAGTCGCCGTGCATCCTCGCTGCTCCCGATCGAACCACAGCACTTCAGATGAATCGAGTTCACCAGGATCGCCCCCGATGGCGTCTCCACCCGTCCCGCCGCAATCCGCAGCGATCGACTCGGCCGATCCGGATAAATAATCTTTTTCAGCGATTCCACCCCCGTCATCGGCAACCGGCTCGCCACCGCACACCGCAGATTGCCCCCGCCCTCCCCGAAAATCACCTGCCACGCCTCACCCGAACCCTCCCGAACCTGCTCATTCAGGAAGGCCGCTAATTGCTCCCCCGAATTCTTCCCCTCCATCTCCTGAAACAAAATCACATCCGGCTTGAGCGCATTCAGAATCCGGGCAAACACCGGCGGCTTCTTGAAAATCGAACCGAACTCCACATTCCACGAAATCACCCGAATATCCCCCGCCTTCCTCTTCAGCGGATCCACTCCCTGAACCACCCGCCGCTTTTCCCCTTTCGTCAATGAATACTGAAACGACCCCGTCTCATCCAGAACCGACCCCTCGCCCGCTGCCACATGCACCAGTTTCCCCTTGAATTCCCCTACCCCAAACAACGCCCCCGTATCCCCCAACACCGCATCTCGCGTCAACGAAACCTCAATCCGATCACTCGCATAAGTCGGCGCGAACATCAATCCCGCGGCATAAGAATTCTTCCGCGACCCATCCCCCAGAATCAACCCCACTCCCATATCCCCCCGTCTCCCCCGTCCCGGCGGCGTGAATTCCACCGTCATATCCGCTCCCTTAAGCCCCAACCGCTCCCCCCCCGTACTCGCATCCCCATCCGCATCCAGCACCAGGTCCAGCCGCCCCTTCAGCGCCTGCACATTCACCACTCGACCCAGATCAAGCAGAAAATACACCCGCTCCGCATCATGACGAATAGTTACGCTCTTGATATCAAGAGCCGCCCCCTCCTTCGCATCACCCTCAGGATCCACAACCGCCGCCTTGATCCCCTCCCACTCCCCGAAATCCCCATCCAGCACCACCCGCTCCCGCTCAACCGCCGCCCCCCGCCCCTCCGCATGATCTCGCACCGAAGAACACGACACACAGACCATGGCCATCAAAGCAGGACCGAATAGATGACGAAACATAAGACACTCTCCAAAACAAAAAACATGGCACAAAACAGACGATTCCCCCGTATGGTAAGGCGAAACCGCCTCCGTGAGGAATCACCCCCCCACTCTCCCAAAATCCCCCCGCGCCCACCCCCGCCAAAACCCCGGCCAACTGCTCGCTGTCCCAAAATAACCCCGGCCAACCAACCCGAATGGATCGAACTGCCGGAGGCCCCCAGCTAGTCGACTCACACCGTTGACGTGGCCGATGGGCGGCCCGCGTACTATCTTCTGCCCTCCGGGCCGAGCGGAGGGCCGCTGTTCGAATGTTCTCCCGGGGCGGTGTTTGCGTCGCTGGAAAGTTACAACGCGGTCACGATGTTCACCGACGCCTCGACCGGTCAGGGCAAGATCGCCGATTTCATCACGATGGGAGGAACGGCGGCGGTCGGCCATTCGTTCGAGCCTGAGGTCGGTGCCACGATCCAGGGGGAGTTTTTGCTGCGGAATCTGCTGCGGGATGACGACGGCGACGGGGTCGGGGACCTGACGCTGGTCGAGGCGGTTTTCAGCGCTATGCCTTATCTGAGCTGGTCGGAGGTTCTGATCGGGGATCCGCTGATGCGGGTTCGGTCAGGTCCGGGGGGCATCGTGAATCCGGAGCCGTGCCCGGGAGACACAGACGGGGACGGCTGGACCAGTATTTACGACCTTTTGGAACTTATGGGAGACTGGAATTCGTCCATCGGGGATCCGTCCTACAACCCGGCAGCGGATTTTGACGGGGACGGGTTTGTGGGGTTTAGCGACTTCGTCGAGCTCCTGAACCACATCAACCAGGTATGCTCGGGGGGCTAGGGTTTCGGGATTATTGGGGTTCCGGGTTCCGGGTTTCGTGTAGACGGGAGGCTAACAGCGACGATGGGGCAGCAGCTAAAGGATTGGCAGAATTGAGGTTACGGACGAGATGTTCAGCGCAGGCCATAAGGACCGGGCCGGGGAAAAGAACTGCTCCATTTTGCATTTTTTCTTTTTTCATGGAAGTGCCCGTCGGGCTGGCGCGCGAAAGTGGTCAAGTTGTCAAAAAAAAAAGAAAAAACTGAAAAAAACTCTTGACATGAAATGTGAAAACGCTACACTAGCCGATTGGAGTAGTAGGACAGGAGGCGGAGTGTGCAGAGGGAGACACCCTTAAGTGGGTGGGCTCTCTTTTTTGTTGAGTTTTTAAGGCTACGCGTAAAGACGTTTGATTTGCCGGTAGGCAACAGGAGATAGCGGAAAAGCAGTTCATCTCAAAAGGAACTAGCTGGGAGGAGGAGAAAACAAAGGAGTGGAAGGGCGGCGTTGGCGTGCCGTCGATCGGCAGCAAGAACAACGCCCAGGAGAAGGAAAGGGAAAAAGCATGGTCCCAGCAGGAAACGGGAAAAGCATAGCGCGAAAATTGCTGTTGTTTGTGCGAGGTGGAACGTGGCGATTTCCATTGACCGTTTTTGCGCTGGTTGCAGCGGTGGTTCCAGCCCATGCGGAGATCATTCAACTGGTTTCGGCCAATGTCAGTCCGACGCCGGTGTATTTTGGGAATCCGGCGTTTCAGTGGAACGTCCCTTCGAGTTCGACTTTGACCAATACGACGGTGGTGGGCCAGAGCGGTGGATTCGGATTTATTGCAGTTGGGGGTTTCAGTTGGGCGGCGGACTTGGATACCGACCTGAGCAGCGGCGGGTTGGCCGATGCGACGTTTGTGCCGGGCGGTTCGTTCGAGATCACCGGGACGTATACGGGGCCGGGCGGCCCTTTGGTCGGGTCGCTGCTACAGGGAACGGTTTCGGCGTTTCGATGGACCGAGAGCGCCCCGGACTCGGACTTTTTGAATACGGATCAGCTTGTGACGACGCTAACGCCGACCGGCGGGGCATTGATGACGAATCCGGCTTTGAATCTGGGAGGCCAATACTACCTGGATGCGACGGTGGCCGGGGCTCAGCAGAACGGCGGACCGGTCAACAATTTTCAATTGGATATCGTGGCGGTGCAGTCGCTGCAGTTCACGTTGACGTTGGTACCGGAGCCGACCACGGCGATGATGCTGGTTGCGGGACTGTTGCCGGCGATCGTTCGTCGGCGACGGGTATCGAGGTAAGCACGGGAAGGTACGAACGAGAAAAAGGGGAGGCAGAGGCGGTCCGGGACAGCTTGACAGGCTGTGAGGAAGGATGGGTCGGAGAGGCCGGAATTGGAATTGATTGGCTCAGGCGTCGGAAGTGGATGCGGCGCTGTATGGAGTTTTCGGGAAAGGATGCACTACTTTTTTAGAAGGATGAGGGAAAATCAGATGAAGGCAAAACATGTATTGGTGACATTGGTGAGTTTGGGGCTGATGGCGGGTGTTTCTCAGCCGGCCCTGGCTCAATACAGCTCGATTCAGCACAACCTGCTCGACGGAGTGAACGACACGTCGTATGACGCGACGACGGGGGTGTTGACCGCCGACTCGAATGCTCCCGCGGTGACGCTGAACGACAACGGGAGCGTGATTTCGCTTCCACCGGCGGTGATCAGCAACGTAACCGCCCACCTGGAGACGAACTTCGACAGCGTCCTGCTGAGCGGTGCCGTCAAGTTCACGGGCGGAAGTCTTGCGCTGACGTTTGACTACGATCCGGACGGCGCCGGCGGGCTGCC
>CAZLXE010000113.1:0-7783 GCA_964563005.1 uncultured Isosphaeraceae bacterium | reverse complement strand
CCGGCCCCCGGAATTCCATCCCCCGATCAGGACCAGTGAGTGTAGCACCTCAGCCGGGCCCTTCCGGGGGACCCCCGGAAGGGGGGATTCGGTCATCGCAACGGGGGAAACGGCTGTCGTGGCGGGGGAAATGGTTGTCGTGGCTGGGGTTTTCGGCGTTTTGGGAATTCCTCGGGAGACTGGATCACGCCGCATTCTGGTCTCTGCGGGTTTCACCAACCTGGATCATAAAATGACTCTTTTTGCCACATTCACGGGGATTCTCTGGATTATGATACATTCCCGACCGACAGGTTATCAATTGTGGGGTGGATATATGAGGGCGGCCCGCCGCCCTCAGGACTGGCTCTACCCGATATTCACCCGATGAAAATTTCGCCAGGCAAGGAACGCACCATGGGACCAGAACATCGCAAACTCTCTGCCGGAATCCGGTGTGTGGTTATCTTTGCAGCGGCATTGGGGTGGGGCGGAATGATGACTTCGCTGGCTTTGGGGAATGAATCATCCGAGCCAACGGAGGCGAATGCGAACGCCCGGTTGGAGCCGGTAGGTCCGCCCCTGACTGCCGGTCATGAATTCAGCCCACGAGAGGGACAACGCAAGCAGGAGCAAATGGACGATCCTGAATTGCCGGAAACCAAATCTCCGAAGCGCATTCCCTCAGAGTGGTTCGGAGGCGATCCATGGTGGAACTGGTCGCGAGCCACCGGCCACTGGGGAGGCGTGCGATCGGATCTGGAATATGCCGGGGTTAACCTCGAAGCATCCTACATCGTGGAATGGGGGCATGTCATCGATGGTGGGGTGGCGGCTGCCAATTCGAATCGGCACCTGAGGGATATCAACCTGACCCTCGATCTCGACAAACTCTGGGGAATTCCTCAGGCCACGCTGTTCATCGATGCGCTCTCAACCAACGGGGACAGTATTTCCAATGATGCCGGTGATTTTCAGGGTCTTTCCAACATCGAAATCGATCCCGATATTCATACCATCGCGGAATTGTGGTATGAGCAATGGATGATGGACGGATTGCTGCGGGTGAAAATCGGCAAAGTGGAGGCGAACCGCGAATTCGATTTTGTGGAATCGGCAAGTGAGTTCATCAACAAGTCAGCCGGGTTCAGTCCGACTATTTTTCCATTGCCTTCGTATCCCGACCCGGCGATGAGCGTAAACTTGTTTTTGTATCCCACCGATCATTCGTCCATTGGACTCGGAGTGTATGACGGAGCAACCACGGTGGACGGGCTGGCTACGGGCCGTCGGGGGCCGGCATCATTTTTCAGTTCGAATCGATCCGATGATTACTTTTTTATCGGGGAATACGGCATGTCGTGGGATGATCTCTTCGAGCGCGGACCGGGACGGTTTGCCGTGGGAGTATGGAATCATACTGGCGACCATCCTCGATTTGATGGAGGCACGAAGAGTGGAACGGAGGGGTATTACGCTCTGGCCGAGCAGCAGATTTGGGCGCCGGACGAGGACAGCGAGCGGGGATTGTGGGGGTTTGCCCAATATGGATTTGCAGATGCCCAGGTGAGCGCAGCCAACCACCATCTGGCGGGCGGTGTTTTCCTAAGGGGAACCTTCGCCGATCGAGAGCAAGATACGGCGGGGTTGTATGTAAGTCAGGCGATTATGAGCAGTGCGACCGGTTCGGGATTTACGGAAAACGAAACGGCAGTGGAGTTGTATTACCGGGTGGAAGTAACTCCATTTTTCTCACTGAAGCCAGACCTTCAATTCATCATGAACCCGGGTGGAGTAACCGGCGTCGACAATGGCTTCAATGGGAGAAGCGGGGTTGATGCCCTGGTGTTCACGCTGCGGGCTGAGTTGACTTTTTAGGAACTTCCACGGGAACGCTGGTGATAATGGTTTTGATTCGGCCACCGGGAAGAGTGATTTGCTTCAGCACCGGCTCTTGCGTGGGTTCTTGAGCCGTTGACTTTGAGGGTGGAGAAGATTGATGGAGTGAGGGCGGGGGTGGGATTTCTTCATGTGGGGGTACGGGATCAAAATGTTCATGAGCGAGATGGCGGGGGAACGGGCAGGCCGCGTAAGTGCACGGAGGGGGCAGACAGGGGGATAGTCCAGAATGTGGGACATGATGACCATGATCGCCGTGGACAATAGTACGGACGATGTATCCATCGTGAGAGAGGGCAAGTTCGCGCTGATAATGGCGGGAGGAGCGATACGGATTCTGCCAGGGGTCGGCATGCCGGGAGGAGCGATACACATTGCGGCTGCGGTACTGGGTTTCGTAGATTCGGCGGAGTTGGCGGGCGGCTTCCCCACGCACCCCATAGCACGAATTGAAGTGGTCATGGAATGGGGTTGCCAGGGCAGGAGAAACCGTCAGCCAGAGGAATCCGACGAGGGCGACAGAGAGAATGTGGCGGGATCGGGGGGATCGGGAACTGGTTTTCTTCATGACTGGCCTCCTGAGCATGATTCTTGCATAACCCACAGTATTATGACCCCCTCCATGCAATTGTATTCCCGGGAAAGATGCTCGGGTGGAGACAATTTTTGCGCATAACATAACTAGAATTTCACACTGGTTTTTCTGGAATTTGCGTGATATACTGAAAACCTGTTTCGTATGAGTATTACCCTCCCCATCATGGACATGCCCTCTCCGGAGGCCATGCAGACCCCTTTGACCCCCGCCCCGGCCCCGAGTGCGGCCCGGCGGGAGGGTCGGCTGTTCGATCGTCATGGCCGGGTCATTCGTGATCTACGCTTGAGCATCACCGATCGGTGCAACTTCCGGTGTGTGTATTGCATGGACCCCGACTATCGGTATATGCCCAAAAGGGAATTGCTATCGCTGGAGGAATACCTGACCGTTGCCCGGGTCTGTGCAGGGCTGGGGCTCGACAAACTACGGATTACAGGTGGCGAACCGACTCTGTATGGAAAAATTGATGAAGTGATTTCCGCAGTAGGGAAACTTTCTTATCAGGATGTGGCCTTGACCACGAACGGGTCGCGCCTGGATCGGATGCCCTTGAAAAAGTGGCGACATCTGGGGCTGCATCGAATCACCCTGAGTCTGGACAGCATGAGGGCGGAGCGGGTAGCGGCCATCACCCGAACGGCTCAATCATCACAGGGAGTCATTCAGGCGATTGACCTGGCCAAGCAGGCGGGATTCGATCCGATCAAAGTCAATGCCGTGATCGTGCGCGGAGTGAATGACGATGAAGTGGCGGACTTTGCGGATTTTGCTCGCGATCATGATGTGAACATGCGTTTGATCGAGTTCATGCCTCTGGATTCGGAACATGCGTGGTCGCGGGGGAGGGTTTTTTCGGCCTCGGAAATGCTGGAGTTGATTCGGATGCGCCACGATCTGATTCCGATGAAAAACGATGATGCACACAGCACCTCGATGAACTTCCAGTTTTCCGACGGAGCGCCGGGTTCGATCGGAGTCATCGCCTCGGTCACGCGCCCATTCTGCGGGGCTTGCAGCCGATTGCGAATCACGGCGGATGGGAAAATTCGACCGTGCCTGTTCAGCCATGAGGAATGGGATCTGCGACCAATGTTACGGAGCGGTGCATCGGATGAGGATCTGGCTCAATTCATTACGAATGCAGTGTGGACGAAGCAGGCGGGACACGGAATCGGGCAAGATGGTTTTACCCCGCCGGAGCGGTCAATGAGCGCCATCGGAGGATAAAAGAGTTGGAGGGCCGACTCAGCCGTCAAGGAGAGAAGAGTATTGCACTTCAATATCCGGCGGGTTTCCCTCCCTTACGGGGATCGCTCGCCGCCATCATGCCCTGCTTGCCTACCCGGATCAGTTGGACCTGCCCGACAACTTCCTGAACGCCGATGTCGTGGCCGTATTTTTGCATGGCTTCGCGCGTACCATCATTCGGCCACGAGGGCTCGAAGCGGAGTTGATCGGGACGCCATTGGTGGTGAAAGCGGGGCGCGGCGACGGCCTGTCCGGGAGTCATGTCAAACAATAAGCAGTTGAGGATCGCCTGAAGGGTACCGGTGATGATGCGCGGCCCACCGGAGGCCCCGGCAATGAGAACGGGTTTTCCATTTTCCAGAACAATAGTGGGGCTCATGCTGCTGAGCGGTCGCTTCCCGGGGGCAGGAAGATTGTTTTTGGATTGCGTTAATCCGAAGGCGTTGGCTTTTTGAGGGTCGGTGGTGAAGTCGTCCATCTCATTATTCAGAGCAAAGCCGAATCCGGGAACAACCACGAGCGAGCCATAATTCAGGTTAATGGTTTCGGTGCAGGCGACGGCCATGCCATTCTCATCAATCACAGAGATATGACTCGTGCCGTGATCTTCAGGGATGGGGGTCGCCACCCTCGGGGAGGATCCATAATGATCAGGAGAGAATGTTCTTCCCCGGTCAATGCGGGCAGCAAGTTCATCGAGATTTTTCGGATCGAGAAGAGCGTCCACGGGAACTGAAACAAAAGCGTCATCGGCGAGGAACCGGGACCGATCGGCGAAGGCGTGCTTCATGGCTTCGGTAACAAGGTGAATATACGCGGCAGTGCCGGATGACGGGCGACCGAATTGTTCGTACTTTCGCTCGAGAAGGCCGAGTATCTGAAGCATTGTCACCCCCCCACTGCTCGGCAATGGCATGGTGAGGATTTCACGATCGAGGAAGCGCCCTCGGAGTGGTTTCAAAGTGCGAATCGTATAACCCGCGAGATCCGCTTTTGTGATTGGTCCGTTTCGCTTTTGCATCACGGAGGCAATGGCGCCAGCGATCTTTCCTCGATAAAAGGCATCCGCCCCCTCCTGAGCAATGAGATGGAGGGCCTGGGCCTGAGCGGGATTGGTGATGGTATCCCCAAGTTCTATGGTTCCCCGGTGGCAAAGTTGGGTCCAGATGTATTCAGCATCATCCTGCAAAGAGGGTTGAGCGGCTAACTTCTGAGATAGACTGCGGGCGGACTTGATGTGGTTCTTGTCCGCAGGAAATCCCCGTTCCGCCAAACGAATGGCGGGAGCAAGAATGGTAGTGCGGTCGAGTGTGCCATAGTGTTCAAGGGCATGAAGGAGACCGGCGACCGTTCCCGGAATACCTACGGCATGAACACCATCGCGAGAGGCGGACTCGCCGAAGGAATTATCATTGAGGTTGAGGAAATAGTCCGGTCCCACAGCGGCGGGAGCAGTTTCACGATAATTGAGCGCGATGGATCGGGCGGCGGACTCCTCTGCAGCGGGAATGTGAATTACCATGAATCCCCCTCCTCCGAGGCCACAGGAATAAGGCCGGACCACGGATAAGGCGAAGGAAGAAGCCACTGCAGCATCGACGGCGTTGCCTCCCTGTTTGAGCATCTCCAACCCTGCTTGAGAAGCGAGCGGATGATCACAGGCGACAACGGCATGGGCGTAGATCGGTTCATCGATTGCTCGTAGTTCGTGAGCCGACGGATTGAAAGTACACGAGGTCATCCACAATCCGAAAGCGATAAAGGCGCTCAGAGTCCATCTCATAATGCGGCCTCCTGTTTGATGTGGCGCTCAACCAAACGAGCGGCCTGACGAATATCACGGAGACGATCATTGCCCGATTCCCGTTCGATGATGTAATTGATGGGATGCGGTAGCGATAATGCGCTGGCAAAGAATACAGACCAGTCCACAACTCCTTCCCCGACCGGGACTTCCTGCCCCCAGGTGCCGGGCTGATCGGTCGGCAAGGCGTCCTTGATATGAATCTGGAGAATGTGGGGAGCCAGCATTTTCAGAGCATCGATGGGATCACCCTTGCCATATAGAATCATATTACCCGGATCAAAGTTAACGCCAATCCCCGGAAGATTCACACCAGCCAGAAAGTTATTGAGTGAAGAAGCGGTTTCCTGGCCAGTTTCAAGGGCCAGAGTGATTCCTTGACTGGTGAAAATCTCAGCGATGGTTGCCAAACGATCGAGCATCTTTTTCCGTTGGGGATCATCCGGTGATTCCGGCAGAAAACCAGCATGGAAAGTGACAAGAGAGAGTTCGAGGGTGGCGGCCAATTCAGCCACCCGGCGGGCGATTTCCTGATTTTCGGGCCAGGTTTCGTCGGGCCGCACGCCGCCGGTTTGGGCGATTGATTTGAGCGAGGAGTAATCTTCCTGGCGGGTATTCATCATGCCGCTGAGGATTTTGATGCCTTGCTCACGGAGCAATCGGCCTGTATCCATCCATATTTTTGGGTGATCCAGTAGAGGAACGAGGGCGAGCTGGATGGAGGGAATGTCCAGTTTTTGGGCGATAAAAGCCAGTTTCTGGGGATTTTCGGGGTTCGCCGACCAACTACAGAATCCGATTTGGGGAATGATTTTTGACATTTTTTCCGACCGCCTGAGGAGGGCAAAATTTTATGAAATTCGGATCGATCTGCCGAGGCGGAGTGGATAGAATCTTCGCTCTGCAGTTCCCGGTATCATAGTGATGGTAGGGAACTATCGTATTTACGAGGATTTAATCGATGTCCACGGCGAACATCAAACACGAACTGAATGAGCTTCCCGGCGCACTGCGGATGGATACGCGACCGCGCTCGTTATCCGAGCGGGTGGAAGCATTTATAAGCCGCCTGAGTACGAAAAATAACTTCTGGCATCGGGTGTGTTCGCTGATCTGGCTGCCGTTTGCGTTCCGGTCGGGAATTACGATGAAGCGGCTGGATGCGAATCGGTTCAGTGCGGTTTTGCCTTTTCGGCGGGCGAATCGGAACTGGTATAACGCGATGGCAGGGGCGGCTCTGCTGGGGAATTCGGAGGTGGCGGGCGGGATGTTTCTGTTTTCGCGGTGTGGGTCGGACTATATTGTGGTGTGTAAAGACATGCGGTATCGGTTCTTACGGCCGTGCTTCGGGCCGGCTATTTATCATGTGGTGGAGACGGAAGATCTGGAAACGATGATCGAGGCGGGGGGAGAGTTCAATATTGATCTACGATTGAATATCCATCAGCAACTGAAGAAGCAGGGGAAAGGTTTTCGGGTCGGTCGATGTGAAATTACCTTTCATTGCACCCCGAAGGTGATGATGCGGGAGAAGAAGCAGCGGGTGAAGACGAAGCGGTGAGTGGCCGTAACAGGTTGTCAGCATTTGGTTTAACTGCGGGATGGGGGATTTATTGTGCGTGCAGTTGGACCTGGTGTATCGGGATGTTTTTACCATTGATCCTATTGGATCGATATGGGTGGTGGGGGTTCATCGCATTTGCAATTCCGAATGTTTTAGGGTGTGCGGCATTTGGATATGTGATTCGGTCGCGGGAGCGATCAAAATCGCTGGTTTTGGCCCATGGAGGGGCTATGCGGTGGTTTTCGGTGGTGACGGTGGCTTATCATTTATTTTTTTGGGGGTTTCTGGGGCGGTTTTTTGTGCCGGAATTTGGGGAATTTGGAGAGAAAGTTGGGGAAAGTGGAGCGAATTTGGTGATCGTCTATGGATTTCCAGCGTTGCTTTTGGGGGCGGCGTGGGGGTTGAGTTTGCTGCCGACGCGGGTTTGGCCGGGGCTGGCGGCGGCGGTTTATGCGGTTTCTTTATATGTGTTTTTTGCGATAGGAGTGGAGCCGCTGGGAGACATTGAGTGGAGTGGAAGTGAATCGCTGGCTTCGTTGGGGTGGATGGTTCCGATGCTGGGATTGGGATTTCTGGCCTCGCCGTATCTGGATTTGACTTTTCATCGGGCGCGGCAGGAGGCGCCGAGTCGGCATGCGTTCGGGGTGTTCGGGGCGACTTTTCTGGTGATGATTGTTTTGAGTTGCGCGTA
>CAZLXE010000112.1:0-7836 GCA_964563005.1 uncultured Isosphaeraceae bacterium | reverse complement strand
AACCCCCGGAATCAGAAACCCCGGATTCAGAGCAATTGCGCAACGCCCGGCGGATCATCCGGGCATCCGGGGGAGCGGAGCGGGTGAATACTTTTTCGAATTTTTATCTGGCCTGTCTGGGGCAAACGCCGTGGTCATCGGTTCCGGCCATTCCGCCGGAGATCATGCTGCTGCCTTCGTGGTCGTTTTTTCATTTGGGCAAGATGAGCGCGTGGACGAGGACGATGGTGGTTCCGCTGTCGCTGGTGGTGACGCTGCGTCCGCTGCGGAAGCCGAATTGCGACATTGACGAGTTGTATCTCAGTGCGGTGGAGCGGCGAAAACTCTCGACGACCGTTCCTGCCCCGGGGGGCTGGCGATTCTTTTTTCAAGCCGTCGATCGAATTCTGAAATTGCTTCATCCGTTGGGAGGAACTCCGCTGCGGCGCATTGCGATAAAAAAGGCGGAGCAGTGGTTACTGGAGCGGGCGACTACGGGCGGATTGGGGGCGATCTTCCCGCCCATGGTTTATCTGCAGATCGCTCTGCATGCGCTGGGGTATAAGCGCGAGGATGCGGTGAGGCAGCAAGCGGAGCGGGAACTCGATGCTTTGTTTATTGAGGAGAATGAGGCCATCCGCATTCAGCCCTGCTTCAGTCCGGTGTGGGATACCGGTATTGCTCTGTATGCTCTGGCCGATGCGGGGATGGATGAGCAGGATCAACCCGTGCGACAGGCGGCGGCATGGTTGAGGCGGAAAGAATGTACGACGCGGGGAGACTGGGTGGACAATCTACGCGACACATCCATAGCTCAAGGTCCAAATTCCGGGGGTGGGGGCAAGTCGGGGAGCGGGGGCAATTCCGGGGGTGGTTGGTGGTTTGAGTTTGATAATTCGTGGTATCCGGATGTGGATGACACCGCGATGGTGGCGATGGCCTTGAAGCGGGCGGGGGGGAAGGACAATGAAGCAGCGGCGGCACGAGGGGTGGCGTGGATGCTGGCGATGCAGAATGACGATGGGGGCTGGGCCGCGTTTGATAAGACGAAGCATCGGCAGATTCTGGAGTACATTCCCTTCGCGGATCATAATGCGATGCAGGATCCTTCGTGTCCGGATATTACGGGCCGGGTGCTGGAGTGTCTGGCGTGGCATGGATTTGATCTGGATCATCCGGCGGTGCAGCGAGCGGTGGGCTATATTCGGGAGAGGCAGGATGGCGGTATTGGGGGTTGGTTCGGGCGATGGGGAGTGAATTATTTGTATGGCACCTGGCAGGCGGTGATCGGGCCGATTCGTTGTGGGGTTTCGCGGGATGAGCCGTGGATTCAGCGGGCCGGGCGGTGGGTGAAATCGGTGCAGAAGGCGGATGGTTCGTTTGGGGAGACCGCGAATTCGTATGACGATCCTCTGCTGATTGGGAGTGGGCCTTCTACTGCATCGCAGACGGCGTGGGCGGCGATGACGCTGCAGGAGATTTATGGGCCGGATGATCCCGACCTGGCCCGGGCCATTCAGTGGTTGTGTCAGACCCAACTTTCGGATCGTGATGCGGTTGATTCGGGAATGAATCCCGATGGTGATCCGGCGGGCAGTTGGGCCGAGCCGTGGTTTACCGGGACGGGCTTTCCGAAGGTTTTTTACCTTCGCTATCACCTCTATCGGTTGTATTTTCCGCTCATGGCGATAGCCCGATTTGTGCGCGGGCACACCGGAACCGGTGATCTATGCATCATGAGAGATGGAAGCGTTAAATTGCCCCCGAAAGTCGAGGCGCCGGAAATTCATTATCAGGAAATTTGAGCCGGCGTGGGGCTTCACTTTGCAGCTCTGAGTCATCGTGCGTATTCTACGCCGATGCACTGCGAAATCGAAGTTATTCATGCCCGTCAGATTCTGGATTCGAGAGGCAATCCCACGGTGGAGTGCGAAGTCGCTCTGGCGGGGGGCGCCACGGGGAGGGCGGCCGTGCCTTCGGGAGCGAGTACGGGGGAGCACGAGGCAGTTGAATTGCGGGATGGCAAGAAGGAGGAATGGATGGGGAAGGGGGTGTCGCAGGCGGTGGCTCATGTCAACGAGCGGATCGCCCCCGCACTGCTCACACTCGACGCCCGCGATCAACTGGCCGTTGACCACCTCATGATCGAAATGGACGGCACGCCCACCAAGGCGGAATTGGGGGCCAACGCCATTCTGGCCGTGTCGATGGCGGTGGCACATGCGGCCTCTGACGCCACCGACCAGCCGCTTTATCGATATCTCGGCGGGGCGGGAGCAAAGACGCTTCCGGTGCCCATGATGAATATTCTTAACGGGGGGCAACATGCCGACAACACGGTTGATTTCCAGGAGTTCATGATTCAGCCCGTCGGATTCGAACGATATGAGGATGGACTGAAGGCGGGAGTGGAAATTTATCATACGCTCAAGGGGGTGCTGAAGGATCGCGGGCTTTCCACCTCGGTGGGGGATGAAGGCGGTTTTGCTCCGAACCTCAAGGATAACGAGGATGCTCTCAAGGTGATCGAGGAAGCGGTGGGCAAATCCGGCTACACCTTTGGCGAGCAGATTTTCATCGCTCTCGATCCCGCCATGAGCGAACTGGCCAATGCCGCGAAGGAAAAGGGCAAGGAGGGGTACTGCTTCTTCTCCAGCGATCCCGAACGATTGGTCAGCAGTGAAGAGTTGATCGACCTGCTGGCCGACTGGTGCGATCGCTATCCCATTCGCTCCATCGAAGACGGGCTGGCGGAAGAGGATTGGGAAGGCTGGAATAAACTTACGGAACGATTGGGGGATAAAGTTCAACTGGTGGGTGATGACCTGTTCGTCACCAACCCCGCCTTCCTGCAGCGCGGTATTGATGAGGGGTGCGCCAATTCCATTCTCATCAAGGTCAACCAGATTGGGACCCTCAGCGAAACCTTCGATGCGGTCAACCTCGCCAAACAGCACGGCTATGGAGCGGTGATCAGCCACCGCTCCGGGGAAACCGAAGACGCCAGCATCGCCGACATTGCGGTGGCCACCAATTGCGGACAGATTAAAACCGGTGCTCCATGTCGCAGCGATCGGAACGCGAAATACAATCAACTCCTGCGGATCGCCGAGGATCTGGGAGACCACGCCCGGTACGGTTGTTGAGATTTTCCCATGACGCCTGACCCCCCCACTGCTCCTGCGGCCCGATCCGGGTCGCGTCGCAATAACTTCATTCTTCTCTTTGTGGTTCTGATTGCGGGGAGTTGGATCACCTGGCATAAGGTGGTGCGTCACTATTTCGTCATCCGGAATTTCGGGGTGGTGGAGCCGGATCATATCTACCGATCTGGACGATTCCTGTCGTTGATGGTGAAACGACTGCATGATGACTATGACCTGAAGACGATCATTGATCTCGGGGCGTTTCATGAGGGGTCTGATGAAGACAAAGCCGAGCAATCCATGTGCGAAGAAGTCGGCATCACCCGGTATTCCTTTCGCCATCTGGAAGGCGATGGCACGGGCGACCCCAACGAGTTTGTGGCCGCCCTTCGACTGGTTGCGGATGAAAATAATCACCCGGTGCTGATTCACTGCGCTGCGGGAGCGCAACGAACGACCTCCCTGGTTTTGCTTTACCGACATCTCATTCAGGGGAAGCCCATTCCTGAGGTTTATCCCGAATCTTTTGCTCATGATCATGACCCCGGCCGGGACTGGATTCTCATGGCGTGGCTGGCGGAAAATCTCGGGGTCATCACCCGCTCATACGAGGATCATCTCCCCATCACCAAGAATACACATGGGCACTGGGTGATTGACGATCAAACTTCTGATTCAGAATAAGCCCCGGTTCACGCGGCCCTGGCCTGGCGGCCCGATTCCATGAACTTCCGGCATACACTGATCAACACCCGACGATCTGCGGGCTTGGTCAGCATTTCATTAAATCCCAGCGACAACGCTTCCTCCCGGAACTGATCTGCGGTGTGGGCCGTCAAGGCCAGCACCGGTAGTTGCAATCCCATCGCCCGAATCCCTTTCACGGCTTCCCGGCCGTCCATCTCCGGCATTTCGATGTCCATGAGCACCAGATCGAACTGTTGCTCTTCGACCGCTTTGAGGGCAAGAAGCCCATTCTCGACAATGGTTACTTCGGCCCCGGCTTTGGTCAGCATCATATTCATCAGTCGGTGCACCATGACCGAATCTTCCACCAGCAGGATTCGTCCCGACAATTCCCCCTGTTTCTTCGTGGAGGTTTCCGCCACTTCACCCAACCCGTATACCTCGAGAAATTCGTGGACCGATGCCGCAAAGGTGCCGCACTTTTTCAGGATGCGATCCGGCTTCAGCAGCATTGCGTTCAGATTCATCCCCCCTTCTGAGGTTGCCAGGCCCACGGGAATTGCCCGGTGTTGGGGACAACTCTTCATTGCGGCAATCAACGACAAGCCGGAAAATCCCGGCAACTCCAGCGAGGTTATCACCGCCCCCGGCATTTCCTCCTCCACCATCTCCAGCGCCTCCCCCACCGAGCCCGCCGCCCGAATTCGCAACCCCCGGGAGTTGCAGACTTCCTCCAGCACCTTCAGCACCACTGCCGAGCGCTCGACCACCACGACCCCGAAACTTTCTCGATGCTCACATTTGCTCATAGAACCATGCCTCACCAAAAATCACTCAGCCACGCATACAAGGTGAGCATCGTGGCTCGATTGATAACCCCGTACATTCCTTCGACTTACCATTCGCTTACCTCAAAACAACCCGTAAGCAAAATGGCTACTGCTCGTCTCTTCCCCTGCACAACCGGATTCCTGTCCCTAAATCCTCAGGTTTGCAAAACCCCGGTCCGATAGTCCCCTTCTATCGGGAAAGTGGATGCCACCTGCAACGCCGTGATCAATTCTTCCCGGGTCCGGTGGGGTTCGATGATCCTGTCTACCCAGCCCCGGGCTGAGCCGTAGCGGATGTCCTGCTGCTCGTTATAACTGGCCGTTACCGCCGCCAACAACTCCGCCCGTTCTTTTTTATCCACTTTTTCTCCCCGGCGTTCGCGAGCGGCGAGGTCGATATGGAGGAGGGTTCCGGCTGCAGAGCCAGCCCCCATCACGGCGCATTTTGCTCCGGGCCAGGCGAGGGTGAGCAGGGGATCGAAGGCCCGGCCGCACATGGCGTAATTTCCCGCCCCATAACTCCCGCCGACGATGAGGGCGATTTTGGGCACGATGCAGTTGCTCATGGCGTTCACCATCTTCGCCCCGGATTTGATGATCCCCGCCTGCTCCGAATCCCGACCAACCATGAAGCCGGTGGTGTCGTGGACGAAGATAAGGGGAATTCGCTTCTGATTGCAGTCCATGATGAACCGGGCCGCCTTGTCCGCCGCTTCTGTATAAATCACCGCAGGCATATTGACTGACTGGTGCGGCCCCGCTTTGCCTCCCGCTATTTTCTGCCGGGTCAGTTGCCTCTGATTGGCTACGATTCCACAGGGACGACCTCCGATCCGGGCGTATGCACACACCATCGACTGGCCGAAATCGGCCTTGTATTCATTGAACGATTCATCATCCACCACACACGCCAACACCTCTACCATGTCATATTGTTTTGCTGAGTCTCCTTCGAAGATGTCATACACTTCACCCGGTTTTCGCTTCGACTTCACCGGCTCATAAGGCGGCGCTCCTACCGGCGACACCGACATATCCGCATGGACCAGACCCTGCACCCTCTTCAGGCACGATTCATCATCCGGCTCGTGAAAATCGATGGTCCCGGCAATCTGGGCGTGCATCGCCGCTCCTCCCAGTTCCTCATTACCCGTTTCCTGTCCGATGGCTGCCTTCACCAGAGCCGGACCCGCCAGATACAAGCCCGATCCCTCGGTCATGAGAATCGTGTCACACAGTACCGGAAGATATCCGCCTCCGGCAACGCAGTTTCCCATGATCGCGGCAATCTGAGTGATCCCCTGCGCGCTGATCACCGCGTTGTTCCGAAACACGCGACCGAAATCATCGGTGTCGGGAAACACATCCTCCTGCAGGGGTAGAAACACGCCTGCGGAATCCACCAGATAAATCAGGGGCAGCCGTGCCCGCTGAGCAATCGTCTGCGCCCGGATAATCTTCTTGCAGGTCATGGGGAAGAACGCCCCCGCCTTCACGGTGGCATCATTGGCGATGATCATGGTCAACTTCCCCCCCACCGGGGCGATCGTCGTTACCACCCCCGCCGAGGGAGCACCCCCATATTCGGCATACATGTTCCACGCACAAAACAACCCACACTCAAAACCCCCACCCCCGGATTCCCCGGAAACCCCGGAATCCCCGGAATCCCCGCCGCCCCTTGAAGCCCCACCGCCCCCGGAACTCCCACCGTCCCCGGAACTCCTCATATCCCCCGCGACATCCCCTCCCGATCCCGAATCCACCAACTGGTGAATCCGTTCCCGGGCGGTGAGTCTTCCGTGTCGATGCTGCCGGGCGATCCCCTTTTCTCCCCCCCCTGCCCGAATCACCTTTGCCTGCGCCACATATTCCGCAGTCATCGCCCTCAATTGGTTGGTTTCCGGTTCGTCAACCGTTTTCAAAGATGCGTCCGTTGGTGCCATAGTGAATCAGGATAAACGAAACGCTCCCTTTCGTGTCAGACCTTGATTCTTTGATGTTTTGATACTTTCTGCTCCGTCTCATCATATACTACGAATATCAACCGCCACAATGCTTTTGCTCCCGGAGCCACCCATGCAGCAAGCCATCACGATCGACATGCTTCTCACCAAAATGAATGAGGTTGAGGCCTCGGATCTTCATCTCAAAATCGGCTCCCCGCCCATTCTCCGCATCGCCTCCAAACTGCTGGCGATCGAGGTTCCGCCGCTTTCCGCCGATGACACCAAGGCCATTCTCGCTCCCATCATTCCCGAGCATCTGGTTCCGGAACTCCGCGAATTCGGGGGCATTGATTTTTCTCATCACACCACGCCTACGGATCGCTACCGTTGCGCTGTTTACCATGCCGGGGGCGGCATTCATTGCGCTATCCGGCGGGTGAATCCCAAGGTTCCGGATTTCGACGATCTTCACCTCCCCCCGATTTATGAGCAGGTTTCCGACTCTTCCCACGAAGGTCTGGTCATTGTGTGCGGGGTGACGGGGAGCGGGAAGTCGTCCACGCTGGCGGCAATGATCGATCACATCAACCATACCCGGCCTGCGAACATCATTACGATTGAAGACCCGGTCGAGTATCTCTTCAGGCCGGATAAGTCCTACATCAGTCAGCGGGAGATCGGGATTGATGTGCCCGAGTTCCCCCGGGCTTTGCGGGGAGCGGTGCGGCAGGATCCGGACATCATTATGATCGGCGAACTCCGGGATCGGGAAACCATGCTTGCGGGCATTCAGGCCGCGGAAACCGGGCATCTGGTTTTTGTTACCCTCCACACGGCGGACACCATGCAGGCCTTTTCACGAATTCTGGAATTCTTTCCCACGCGGGATCATCAGTTCATTCGGTCATCGCTCGCCGTGGGTTTGCGGGCGGTGATGGCTCAGAAACTTCTGCCTTCGGTCAAGCCGGATGTCGATCGCATTCCCGCAACCGAAGTGCTTCTTAATTCAGTCACTGTTTCTGACCGTATCCGCGAAGGGGGGGACAAGGATCTGCCTGCGATCATGGCTGGCTCCGAACACGAAGGCATGCACGATTTCACGATGTCCCTGGCGAAACTCGTGGAAGGGGATTGGGTTGATCTCGCCACGGCGATTAAATATGCCCCCAACGCGGAAGCGCTGCGGAGTGTGGTGAGGGGGATTCAGGTGAAGGCGGATGTGTTGATTTCAAAGGGGCGGTGATT
>CAZLXE010000111.1:1922-7992 GCA_964563005.1 uncultured Isosphaeraceae bacterium | reverse complement strand
GACGATCACGGCCTGCGGACTCCCCGGGGTGGCCGCCTGGTTCTGCCCTCCACCATCAATCTGGTCGTCGTACCCGGCCTCGCCTTCGATACCCACGGCAATCGGCTGGGACGGGGTGGCGGCTTTTATGACCGCTTCCTCACCCGGCTCCCCGCAAATGCGACCACCATCGGTCTTTGTTTCGATCGTCAGATCATCGATTCCATCCCTGTCAATGAGCGGGATATGGCCGTGGACATGATTATCACCGAGCGGCGCACCACGCACCCCCACCCCTCGTGTTCCGGCAACTCTTAAGCCATCCGGTCGCCTCGTTGCTATCCCCAATTCATCCCCAGTTCCCGGATTGCTGGTCAGGGCGGGGCGGTTGTGCGACAATCCCTCGATCCCTGAATTGCTCTCTGTGTCTTAGGAATCGAGGAATTTTTTCATGCCCCTGCCCAGTCAAACCGGCCGCAGCTCTTCTCATCGCAGCCATATGTTCCGTCGGAAGCGAATGAGTCGCCGTCCGCTCATGGTGATTGCACTCTTGGTTGCGGTGGTGGGAGTATTCTGGTGGGGGCCGTGGCGGGGAGAGGCGGAGAACCCGGTTCCCAAAAATGTCGATCCGCCATCTTCCGAGCAGGCCGTTCAGGATACCCCGCCTTCGACTCTGGATTCCAAAACCAGCGGCTTCGTGGCTACCGATTCAACGCTCACTGCTGTTGCTCCAACGAATACTGATATTCCAGATGAGAGTCCTCATATTGCCACGCCGGATGAGGCATTTGTGGCGATGGCGAACAGCACGCCGAAAGAAGAGGAGATTGATGAGGAAAATCTCCCTCCTATGGGAATCCCCGAGCCATCCCTGGTTGAACCGGCGGCCCGGCGACCTGCTCTCCTGCTTCGGGAAGAGGGAATTGCCGCCATTGACCAGAATGACCCGCTCCGGGGGCGACGACTGCTCACCGATGCCTTGGAAACCGGCCTTCTTTCCTCTGGGGAGCAGGAAGATATTCGCCAGCGTCTCATGAAGGTCAATGATCTGCTGGTGTTCAGCCCCCAGATTATCCCCGGCGACCCCTTTGCCCGAGCGTATAACATTCAGAAAAATGATTCTCTCTCAACCTTGCCGAAGAAGAACGATCTGGCCATCGACTGGCGCCTTTTGCAGCGCATCAATCGCGTTTCCGATCCCGGGCGCATTCGCCTGGGGCAGAGCATTAAACTCATTACCGGACCGTTCCATGCCGTGATCTCTAAGCGAGAATTCCGCATGGATATTCACCTCGGCCAGGGAGCGGATCGGGTGTATGTGTGCAGTTTTCCCGTGGGACTGGGCGAATACAACGGCACGCCGGTGGGCATTTTCAAGGTTCGGTCCAACTCAAAGGTCATCAATCCGGAATGGGTCAATCCGCGCACCGGAGAACGATTCCGGCGCGATGACCCCCTCAACCCCATCGGTGAACGCTGGATCGGGCTGGAAGGGCTCAGTGAACCGGTCAAGAATATGGCCCACTACGGCATCCACGGCACCATCGACCTCGATTCCATCGGTAAGAACGAGTCCATGGGCTGCATCCGCCTTTTGCCGGAGGATATCGAGTTGGTGTACGAACTTTTGACCTCAAAGGCGAGTGTGATCGAGATTCGGTAGGTGAATTTTGGCTCCTCCACTACACTGTGCGACATGAGCGTTCCATCCTCAGCGCAGGGATTGCTGTTTGTTTTGGCCGGGCCTTCGGGGGTGGGGAAGACTTCGATTATGCAGGGGGTGCGGGATCATTTCGGGGCTTCGTTCAGCGTGTCCGCCACGACCCGGCAGCGCACGGCGGAGGAGGAAGAGGGGGTCGATTATTATTTTCTGGATGAGCCGTCGTTTCAGGGCATGATTGACCGGGGGGAATTTCTGGAGCATGCTCAGGTGTTCGGTCGGCATTGGTATGGCACGCCGCGCCAGCCGGTGGAAGCCGCATTGGGATCGGGGACGATGGTGATTCTGGATATTGATGTGCAGGGGGCGCGGCAGGTGCGGGAGTCGATGCCGGAGGCGTATATGATGTTTATTCTGCCGCCGAGCGAAGAAGAATTGCTCATTCGACTGCGGGAGCGGGGGCGGGATGATGAGGAGGCCATCCAACGGCGATATGGAGAGGCCAAAAAGGAGATCGCCTTCGCCAACGAAAGTGGATGTTTTGATGATTTTCTGGTGAACGATGACCTGGAGACGACAATTGCCGAGGCGATTTCGCTGATTGAGAATCGGCGAAATGCTTCACAAACCAGCGGGTGATGGTGAATTCAGGCGGCGAGGGAATCGGGCGTTTGATAAAGCAGGGGTCGACAGATTCTGCTTTTGCCCCATTCGGGCTGAGGATCGGTGGCGGGGGTGAGGTCGTCCAGTATCCAGTGGTGCTGATCGACCAGATAGCGAAAGAGGTATTCACCCGGCCCGACATCAATGGCGCAGACCCATGCTCCGTCATTCTGCCGCATCATGGGATACTGCTGTTCGTGCCACCCGGAGAACGCTCCCACGACAAGGACCTCCCGGGCTTCGGGTAATGTGATGCGGAAGAGCAGTGAGCCGTCTTCTTCTATGATGACCATGGTGAACTTTCTCCTGTATCCAACTCCACGATGCCACCCCGACTTATCTTCGGCGGGAGGGAAGAGGGTCTTGAGCGGGTTTCTCTGGATATGGCTGGTAATATCGATCCTGACGGGTCAGGCGGTTTGGGGGGATTCGGTGGAGGGAGTGGGGAGTCGGCTGAGGCGCCCGGTCGCCGTGAGGGGAGGGGTGTTGTTGCTTCCATTGGGGGCGGAGAAACCGGGGCGAAACTGGCCTCAGACCCTGACCTTGCAATTTGAAAATGGAGAGAAAATCAAGGGACAAGTGATATGGATTGAGCGGGCTTCTCCGCGAAGGGTGCGCCATTGGACCGATGATCCCCGGAACCTTCGGGTGCGGTTGATTCAACGCGAAGACGATTCATCCCGTCAGGGAGCGGGCCGCCCTTTTCTGCTGGCGTCATTATCTCAGGAGGGGGGGGGTCTTCTCATGCTGGGCGATCAGGTTTTGTCTCCGATCTGGCGCACTTTGCAACAAGGGCCGCTGATTCCCCATCCCGAAATTCCCTCTATCCCGGCGGAGTCGATGCTGCACCGAACCCGTGCGGATGACCATCCCGATCCGGATTCACCCTTCGAGTATTGGCGCTGGGTTCTGTTGGCCGATCGTCAGGGACTTCGTCCTCCCCGGGCGGAGTATGACGGAGCCATCGAGTCGATGCTGGCCCGACATTATGCGGATCTGTGGCGGGTCGGGGTGTCGCGTCTCGCTCAGGGGAATCCGGGAGTGGCGGCGCAGTGCCGGGATATGCTGACGGAAGTATGTTGGGATGGGAAACACTCGCTTGCGTGTTGGCAGAGTGTTCCCGAACATACGGCCGACCTGCTCCGCATCCTGCTGGACTTTGACCGGAACGCTGATCGTCTGGCTGAGGATGCTCTGGCGTGGGCGGACGGCTCGGAAACGCTGCTGGCCTGGCCGGAGGGGGAGCGATCAGAGGAAATTGATCTCATTTTGGTGAATGCCGATTCCAGATCAAAGACGGTGGTATTTTCCTGGAATGCCGAGGATGAGTTGGATACTGCAATTGCACCGGGGACAACTGATACGCCGATTCCAACCGCAGTACGGGTGCCGGCGAGATTGTTCCAGGCAGTTCCCCTGTATCGACCGACGACGGGGAGCGGGCCGCAGGTCGTACGCTTGACCGTGGGCGCTTTGCATCGTCTGTTTGCAATCGACGCATCGGCCCGGGCTGCAGTCCCTCCGGGATTGTTCTTTCCCCCTTTCGCTCCACCCGTGACACTTGGTGAAATAGCCCAAAGGCGACAGGAAGCCATCGATCCAGCGGTACGCACCAATTTTCATCTGCGGCGAAGGGATCATCGTTGGGAGGCGTTTTTCGAGTGTTTTTTCGATCCGGATAAGGAGAAAGACGATGCGATTGATGAGGCCGGCGTCGATCAGTACCGGAAGGCGGAGGATATTCGGGGAATCGAGGCGGTGATCCTGGAAATTGAGGTACAGCGGGAGGGCATGAAGCGAAGGGTGACCCTGGCCATTCCTCAGCATGGAGCATATCGCCTTTATGATGGTTTTGATGACGGCACACTGGAAGTGCATCGAAACGAACAGCCCTATGGGGATCGATGGTATTGCCGGGTGGTGCTGCCGGAGGGCTGGCTCAGTCATGATCCACTGCTGCCAACACAGTTTCGGGCCTGGCGAACGCACAGGGGGAGCGACCAGGTGGAATATGGGCCCAGAGCGACTGCCCCGTGGCGCAAAAACCCTATTTATGCCGCCGTGGATTTGACCCTCTGGGAGGATGCGCCCGTTTCCAGAACGGATCAGAATTGAATGGAAATGCTCAGGCCGACATAGGCCTGATCATCAAAGTCTTGAATGGAAATTGCATTTCCAGCGGCATCGTCCAACTCAAGTTCTCCATCACTGAAGAATCCGCCATAGAGATTGAATCTGTAGTCGTCGCGTGGTTGGTAGGTGATACGGATGGTGAGGGGGGTTACGGATTCCTCACCCACACCGCCCGGAGCGACGCCGGTGTTGTCGAGACGAAAGCGTCTGAACTGGAGGGCGAAACCCACCCCGAATTCCCAATCCGGAAAGCCCTCGTACACCAATTCAACACCGTTGCGGGTAGCGGAGTTGGTGGTGTTCAGGCGGAAGTTTTCGATGATGAGCCAATCGACCACGATGACGGGGAAAATTCGGGCATCGTCTTCAATGAGGGAGATGGCTCCGAGACCGGCCCCGAGGACGAGATTTTTGTTGAGAATATGGGTGGCTCCGAAGAAGCCGCCACCCATGATGCCATCCTCCCAGTTGGAACCGGATTCGCGGGCAACTTTGAGGATCGGTCCGCCGAAGAGAATCCAGTCGCTGGTGGCCTGGTATTGGAAATTGGCTGAGAAATCGATGGTTTGAATGTCTTCCCAGGGAGCCAGAGCGCCGAAACCGGTGGCTCCGTCGAAATCGTACTGCTCGAAGCCATAGGTGAATTTCAGATCGACGGTGAGATCGGGGGACATTTTTTTGATGGCCCGAAGATCGAAATGAAACAAATTGCTGGCAACATCTCCGCCGTTTTTCAACGCGCCATCGCCCCGGTTTTCGACGCCGGTTTCGAAGGTAAAGGCCCAGGGATTGGCCTGGTTTGGCTCGGGGGGGAGAATGGAATCTGAGTCGGAATCCTGAGCCACCGCTATCGGGGAGCACAGGAATAGAATGGTCAGCATGATAGAAGCGAGTTGTTTCATGAGGAATCTCCGAGGTCAATGCGCACATACTGCGCCTGGCAAAGTCAGTATCCCTTGATTCGGACACAGTAGAGAAGCCACTCCACAATTGCGAGAATCAGGGCGAGGGCGATAACCAGCGGCCACAGTTCGCGGGTCGAGAGATTGGCCACGAAGGAGGAGGAGGCATTTTCGGCATTCACCCGGACAGATTCTCGCGGCCGGAGGTCGGTCTCCCTTGCGCTGAGGGCGCTCAGCGCCACGCGATCAAGTGGGGCCGCTGCTCCTTCCACCACATATACCCCCGCCCGGTGCAAATGGGGGAGCGATACCGAGGCCTGCCCATCCGCCTTCACTGAACCCACACCGGGAATGTTTATGGTCTCCATTTTCGCTTGAACCCGAATCGTCTCTCCGGGCCTGAAAACCAGTCCCGTCTGTCCCGAACCGGCAAGGGTGAGATATTCAATCACATTCTGGAGAAAAATGACCAGTCCCACTTGAGTGGGCCAATTGCTCTGTTGGAGGGGAAACCCGACGAGAACATGACGGGCAGTCGGGGTTTCCACCATTGCGATTACCGGGCCACCCGGGCCGGAAGCGAGGGTGTGGAATTCGCCCGCCTGCCGGAGATTCAGATCTGCTGCTTCTGCATACACGAGGGTATCGAGCGAAACATGGCGCAGAAGGGGATGGAGGCGATCCCAACTCAGAATACGACCTCCACCCCCGGAATCCAAGCCCCCGGAATCCA
>CAZLXE010000111.1:0-1822 GCA_964563005.1 uncultured Isosphaeraceae bacterium | reverse complement strand
GCCCCCGGAATCCAGGCCCCCGGAATCCGGAGATCCTCCGCCGAAGGAAAGAGAAGGGACTGAGGGAAGCAGGGCCGGGGTTACTCGATCGAAGACATAGAAATCAATGGGGCCGCTTGCCGTGTCGTCCGGCAGGGGATAAGTCGTGGTGGTGATCACGGAGACTCGGGTCGGGTCCAGTGAGGTCAGGAGATCGTGGAGGAAAGGATCCGGCCCTTGTTCATCGTGGACGAGAGCCAGTGTGAGCTTCTTCGGCGGGGGCATGATGAGGGCGGCGGTGTTGTCGGCGGGGAGGTCATCCTCGAGATTGTGGCGGGCGATGATGACACCTCCGCCCGGCAGATTGAGGGTCATGGTGGTGGTGATTTCTCCTGGAGAAGCAGCGGAGGCGGGAGGGACGAGCAGGCGGCGAGTGGCGATTGGTTCACCATCTACGAGCAGAGTGATCACCATCGGGGTTTCTTTGGTATTTGTTCCGATCACCCGCAGGAAAACCAGAATGCGGGAAGGGTCTTCGTAATCGCGCCGGGCGGAGAAATCGGTGATGCCGAAGTTTCGGGGTGAGGATGATGCGGGTGATTCTTCATCGGGAATGCGGAGATAGCGGAAGGTTCCGGCGCGGAGGGAAAACTCTGTTCCGGGATCGTCGCCTACCCCGCCGTCGGAAATGAGCACGATGTCGGTGGTTGTTTGGGCAGATTCCTCGGCACCACGGCGACCAGCAGCAAACGCTCCGGCAATCTCGAGGGTGCGGGCGAAATCCGCCTCTTCATCCGTCGGGACAATGGATTCCACGGCCTCGAGCAAGGCAGTTCGGTTGCTGGCAAAACCGCTGATGATCTCGGGTTTGGTTCCCATGGCCAGAATCATCATCTCCCTCGCACCGTCGGCACCTCCCCGCCTGCGATGATCGATCAATTTCCGGGCGCGTTCTTTGGCCAGATCAAGCCGGGTGGTTTGCTCATCGATGATTGCGTTCATGGAGGCGCTGCGGTCAATGATGAGGATAGTGCGGTCGGCGGTGGCGTCTGTTCCTTCCATAACCGGTTGACCTATGGCGACCACAATGAGCAGGAGCAGGAGGAGTTGGATCAGCAGCAGCCATGACCAGCGCAGGCGCTGAAAGGGCGTATTGACCTGAAGGTCTTCATACGCCTGCCGCCAGAGCAGGGTACTGGGAATACGCAGGGCGGCTCGCCTCAATTTGAGAAAATAGAGAGCCAGGAGCAGGGGCACGGCAATCCCCCCCGCCAGCAGGGCGAGCCAGGGATGGAGGAAGGTGATGGGGATACCGAGATTCACGGGGGAATGATGACAGAAAGTACGCTTCAGGTCAGGCCATTTCCTGATTTTATGTGCTCAACGCACGATCCCATGGCGATCATTGAACGCCCGAACGGCTTCGCGCTCGCCGGGGAGGTCGTGGTGTTCGATGGAGGTGATGAGGCATGGGAGATGGTTTTTTGGGTCCTCTGCCGGGGATTTCTGAGGCATCACAGTCAAAATCTGGCGACAGGTGTGCGTCAGGGATTCACCTTCGTGTTGGAGATGATCGACAAAGGAGATGACCGCCCGACCATCATCATCTATTTCTACCCGGCTTTCGTATTCAATGCGGTCGAGATTCGCCTTCGCCCAGTCGCCGCTTTCCCGGTAGGACGCGATGATCGCTTCGGAGCCGGTGATAGTCTTCTCGCCGATGCGATAAATGCATTCTGGAGAAATCAACATCGTCGCGGTTTCATAATCCTCGTAGTCGAGGGCATGGGCGAATTGTTGGGCGATCGAGAGAGCATCGGGGGACATGGGACGATCATACCTT
>CAZLXE010000110.1:0-8083 GCA_964563005.1 uncultured Isosphaeraceae bacterium | reverse complement strand
ACTCCGGTTCCGCTTCCCGCCAGGTGACGATGTTGACCCCCGCATCGCCGATATCCACGAAACGGATGGCGTTGTTTTTCGTGTCGGCGATGTAGAGATCCCAACCCCCATCCACGGCCAGCCCCGCCGGCTTCTGGAGCAGGGCATCCACTCCCAACCCGCCGTCTCCCCCGAACCCGGCCTGCCCGGTGCCAACGACGGTGGAAATGATTCCGGTGATGGCATCGATGCGGCGAATGCGGTGATTGCCTCCATCGCAGAGATAGATATTCCCCGACCGGTCGAACTCCACATCTTTCACCCCGTTGATCTGGGCCGCGGTGGCGAGGATGTCATCGCCGTTGTATCCCTTGGTCCCGGTGCCGGCGATGGTGGTGATGATTCCGGTGGAGGCGTCCACCCGGCGGATCCGCTCGTTTTTCTTGTCGGCAATATACACATGACCATCCCGGCTCACTCCAACCCCATAGGGGCCGTTCAATTGAGCCGCTGTCGCCGGGCCACCATCGCCGCTGAACCCGGCCACGCCGGTTCCCGCAACCAGGGTGATGATTCCCGTTGTTGCATCAATGCGGCGGACCCGATGATTTCCCTTGTCCACAAAGTAGAGATTGTCTGCGCTGTCCACGGCGATGCGTTCGGGGCCGTTTATTTGAGCGGCGGTGGCGAGGCCTCCATCGCCGCCGTATCCGGCCACGCCCGTTCCGGCGATGGTGGTGATGTAGCCGGTGGAGGCGTCGATTCTGCGGATGCGGTTATTTCCCCGATCGGTAATGAAAACATTGCCCGCGCTGTCCACGACGGTGCCATCGGGGCTGTCAATCTGGGCGGTATCACCCGGCCCGCCATCACCACTGAAGCCCGCCACCCCGGTTCCCGCGATGGTGGTGATGATGCCGGTGGCGCTGTCCACCTTGCGGACCCGCTCGTGCTCTTTGTCCACGATGTACACATTGACATTAGCATCCACCGTAACGCTATGGGGCGATTCGACATGGGCATCCACCGCCGGGCCGTTGTCGCCACTGAATCCCGGTTGGCCGTTGCCTGCGATGGTGGTGATGATGCCGGTGGCAAACATGGCTCTGGCTTTTTCCGGGCGCACCAGCAAGCCCACAATGACGAGCAACACCAGCACGCTGACGATCCGAATTATCTTTCCCTTTGACAATGACATAGAAGAATCTCCTGAGAATTACTGCGAAACCACCGCTTTAATGCTGCGAATTGCCGAGCCAGCCCGAGCTTTACTCGTAAGCGTAGTTTGGGTACCGGCCACCACGGCCGTTACGCTGACCTGAGCGGAACCGATGGTGGGGTCATTCCCCGCATTGCCATCATCGGAAATGGTGCCGATGGTTCCATCGCCGTCTTCATCCGAGTTTTTCATCATCTCCCGGAGTGAAAGATTCATGCCCGCCTCGGCAGCGTAGAACGCCTGGACGGTTTCAATGCGGCGGCCGGTCAGGTTCATATCCCTGGCTCCGGTGAGCACCATTCCGATGACCATCATGCCGATGAGGGCGAGCAACACCACCATGATCACCGCCGCCATTCCTCGTCGAGGATGAATCGCCGTTCGTTTGGGATGAAGCATGCACCATGACATGATGAATATCCGGGGAGAGAGCGCAGAGCGAACCAGGAAAAACCCGTCTCTCTATTCATCGGAATTTCGCGAGGTCGGATTGACCACCATCACCCCGGAATCGCTCCCATTTCGACCGATAATCCTGCCCATGCGGAAAAACCGATCAGGCAGTTTTCTCGCGGCACTTCGCCCGCAATTTCTCCCCCGATTTCGTCAGCCACGCTTCATCGGGCAGGGCATAGGGCCGGAAAGTTTCCATCGTCCCCTGCTCCTCGCTGAAAAACAACGCCCGCTTGAGGCCCAGTTTTCCCGCCTCCGGGGAGTCGATCAATCCCGCCGAGTCCGTACCACTCATCTGGAAGAGCACCCGCAACTCAAACTCCTTCTGGGCCTGTCGATCGAGCGACCGGTTGACATTGTTATAGGTATCGCACCAGGCGAGGACATGGACGCCGACCACCGGCCCGTCGCGGAGAATGGCGGTGAGGAGTTTGTCCGGCGAAGGCGGTTTATCTTCATCCATGGAGAAACCGAAATCGTCCGTCGGGCGGAGCATGCGATAGCGTTGGAGGGCTTGAAAGAACAGGAATATGGCGGGCTGATCCGTGGCATTGGCATCCTGTCGTCGCTCCACTTCCGCGGCAATATCACCCAGCACGGATTCCACTTCGCGATAGTCCACCATCTTCATTTCCTGGGGAATGGCCCCAGACACCGAGTTCCAATAATCCGCATTGGGGGCATCAGGTGGGGTGCCATCGAACAGAAAGAAGGTCGCACCGGCATCGCCATTTCCTGCCGGTGGATTCTGGGCCGCCAGAGAAACCGCCGAGACAACCAGCATCGCCAGAGCCGCCTCATCCTGCTGACCCACAATAAGCAGATGACTTCCGCTATGCCGTCTCAATCCCGCCGCGGTGGGATCCTTGATGGCAATCGCCTCCCCCAGCCAGCACTGCAACGAAGTCGGCGCTGTTAATTCTTCCTTGGTCAACGCCATCTTCAGCAGGTGATTCCGCTCGATATCCGCCGGAACATTCCCCTCAAACACCACCTGTGGCTCTTCGGATTGCATCGCCCGGGTGTCCGCCAGATCGGCAATCTGCATGAGCAAAGTTTCCCGCTTCTCATCAGAAAGCCACGCCACCTGAAAGGGACTGTTCCCTTCCACCATACCACTGGCGTCGTTGTAAATCGCCTCGCCGGGCCGTGAAAGTAAACGGGCCGCGGCATTGTCATCGCTCATAATCAAATACGCATCCGCTTCGCTGCACTGCAGAGCCACCCGAATCGCCATCTGCCCGAGGGTGCTGCGGGCCAGCGAATATGCCCCGCCCAGCGTCTGCGAGCCGAGGATCACATGAATGCCGAACGCCCGACCCTGCCGCACCAGTCGATCCATCAGCAGAGAAGCGTCCTGGGCCACTTTGTCATCATCGACAAAGAATTCCTGGAACTCGTCGATGATGAGGAGAATGCGGGGCATGGGATGATCTGGAGCCGCCTCTCGAAAACCCGCCAGATCCTGCACGCCTAATTCCCGGAAGCGGTTGCCCCGTTGTTTCAATTCCCGGTCGATCCGCTGCAGCACGCTCAAACCGAAGCCCCGATCTGATTCAATTGCCACCGCCCGCGCGTGGGCCAACGAGTGCGTCGCATACGGCTTGAACTCCACTCCCTTCTTGAAATCCACCAGATAAAACTGAACTTCATGCGGACTGTAATGAAGAGCGAGATTGGTGATCAGAGCATGCAGCAGCGTGGACTTTCCGGAACCGGTCTTGCCTGCAATCAGCATGTGCTGTGAAGTGCCCCGTCCCAGCACCATCTCCTGAAGTTTCTTCGCCCCGGCCCGGCCCAGAGGAATGCGAATATCCCCCGCGGCATTCCCTGACCACTCGTTTCCGGGGGCTGGCGTAATCAGATCAAACGGAACCTCCACCCGACCCGCCGTGGTCGCCCCTTCCCCCACCGAGTGCAGTAACTGGGTAATGACTCCTTCATCGGGAGGATCATCCAGAGTCAGGGGGTACGGCTCAAAATCCTCATCCTTCCAGACAAACTTTCCGTCTTTCCACTCCAGGGAAACACTGCTCCGTTCCAGTGCAGCCGCTTCCAATCCCTTCGGCAGCGGCAAATGTGAATTGTGATGAATCAGCGTGAACACCCCGCACCGAGGCCCGCTGTTCACAATGCTGGCCAGCCGTTTTGCCGCCTGATCGCTGATATTTGCGGGGAGATCCGAAATCACCAGAAATCGATACGGTTCCGCAATCTCTCCCGCCTGCTCGTTATAGGCGTCGATGGTTTCAAAATCATTCCGAAGATATTTCTGGATCACATTTTCCATGTGCTCGGTGAGATCGGTGAGCCGCTGCTCGATATGCCGCGACTCCGTCCAGATTTTGTCGAGAATAAACGCCTCTTCATAATCCGCCAGATGCATGAACCCGGCGAAGTTCTGCCCCAGACCCACCGGATCGATCAGGGTGAACCGCACCTTGCCCGGGGGAAGAGCCGTAAGCAGGCGAATCATCGCCGTTTGCAGCGTCCTGATCGCCCGCTCCCGTCCCGCATCATCGCTCCGCAACAACAACGAACATTTTCCGGAAAACTCCAGCAACACGGGCGGCCGAAACTCCTCCGGTCCCGGGGTGGCCAACCGTTCATCCTCCGGCAGTCCACCCTCCAATTCCCGCCTATCCACGCCAAAAGATCCGACCTTGATCACCGGCACAAACTCCCTCGGTGGAGACCAACCCGTCCATGCCTCATCATCCCAGCGCGGAAACATCTCCTCCGTTCGCCCGATCACTTCGCCCAGCGCCTCATCCACTCGCCCCATCGCCTGCTTCCAACGCGATTCCAGCGCACTCCAGTCCCTCTGATAAATCTTTTCCGCACTATTCTTTTCATCATCCCACTGTTTTTCAATTGCTTGTGAATCCCGGTCGTATACCTCCTGAGCCGTTGCTTTCTTTCCCTCATATTCCTCCTTGGCAACGGCTCTATCCTCATCCCGGCGCTGCGTAATCTCCTGCAATCGCTCATCAAACTCTTTTTGTATCTTGTCGAGATGATGTTCCCGCCGCTCAATGATTTTGTTAATGACCGGCTCGTAAGTGTCTTTGGCCTCGGTAATCTCCCGATCCCGTTGCTCCCCAATGCGCCGCTCCGCCTCCTTCTGCTCTGATAATGCCTGCCGCAGCGTCAGTTCACCCACCTGCCGCCCTCGCTTCACCTGACTCCGAAATGCCGCCAGTCCCTGCCGCACCCGACCCCTCCCCAGAATTCGCAGGCCAATCACCAGCAAAATCGAGAGCACCACCGCCCCACCTCCGGCCATCGCCATCCCCTGATCCCACTGCCACTCCCGGAACCATCCGGTGATCCCCACCACAATTATCACCGGCGCCAGTCCAAGGGCAAAAGGCCGGATCCCGATGAACCATCGAGCCGAAGAAATCTGCCGCGTCTTCTCTAATTCCTCCTCGGCCCGGCCCGTATATTCAGCATAATCTTCTTCCGGTGGCTCCGGTGCGTTTCCCTCAGATCCCGAGTCTTCCTGAAAAAGTCCACCCAATCGATACCGTATCAGTAACTTCTCCATCTCCTCCTCGACTTCCCCCAGCGCCTCCTGATTCTCCTCCACCAACTTCTTGATTTGCTCAAACTGCTCCTCCGGCTGATGCTCCGTTGCCTCAAACACCGTCTCGGTGGCCCAGATCGCATCCTGAAGGCGCTTCCGGGCAATCTGCTCGTTTTTGTCCGCCTTATCGGTGATCCGCTCCCGGTTCGCTGCCGCCTGCATCTCGATCTGTGATGACTCCCGGGAAAACGCCCCGGCGATCCTGTCCATCTCCCGCCGATGTTCAGATTCAATCGTCCCCATTGCCCGGCCGGAACTTGCCTCCAATTCTTCCCGCGCCTCATCGTGCCGTTGCTCCGTATCCCCTCGCACAGTGTCATATGTCTTCTTGATCCGAACCTCTTCTTCCGATCGATGGAGCGTTTCTCCGCGCAACTCGCGCAAAGCCGTTCGCTGCCGCATCATGAAATCTCCGGTCGTCATACGCCCAAGTCGCCTCGTGGATCAATCGGAACAAACCCGAAAAATATTGCCGGATGGTAGCAAGTAGTCCGTATCTCCGCCGTGGTGACCTCGAATCATTCTCCGGCGGGTCTTACTTTAATTTGGTTGTCGTAGACATCGGTAACGATGATGGGGATTTTGGCTTCGATGACACCGGTTTCGGCGAGGGCGTCCACGCGACGGCCGGCGATCTTGACGGTGCCGACGGGGCGAAGGGCGGTGATGGTGATGCCTTCGGCGCCGATCAGGGAGCGCATTTCGTCCATCCGCTGTTTCCGGGCGTATTCGGAGGCCTGAACGCCTTCGCTGCCCGTGAATTCGGGGGAATTTTCATCGGGATTGGGATTGGTGACGGTCCCGCCGAGGACAATTCTCTTGCCGAGGGGCGAGTTGAGCCAGAATTTGAATCCATAGAAGATCGCGAGGGGGCCGAGGAAGAGGTACAGGCCCAGAGCGACAACACCGACCGTCTGATCGTATTTGAAGAAGGAGACGATGGAGCCAATGGCGGAGATGCCGCTGAGGACACCGATGAGGCCGCCGGAGGGGACGAAGAGTTCGAGAAGGAGGAAACCAACCGTGGCCCCGACGAGGATCAAGCCCCAGATGAGGAAGGTCGCTTCGGGGTCTGCATTCGCCGGAACTTGAGCGGCCTGAGCCAGCAGTGAGATCATGTTTCGGTTTCCTCGACTTCAATCACATGGCGGCCAACGCTGTACACGCGAATGGGACGGCCTTTTTCAATGTAAGTTCCCAGAGATTGTACATCGACAATGCGGCCATTGAAATTCGCCCGACCGGCGGGGCGGAGATCGGTGTGGGCGATGCCGGGGTCGCCGGGGGAAAGGGCGTGTTGGGGGCGGCCCATGGCTTCGATGAGTCCACCACCCCTGGTCTCTCCGGCTCCGGTTTCTCTGTTCAGGGCAGTCATGGTGGAGGGGATTCCGCCGGTTTCGTGGCTGCTTTGGAGTTCGGTGGCGAGGATAAGACGGCGGAAGATGGAGAAGGTATGAAACCAGCGGGAAAGGATCCAGATTCCCACACCCGAAACGAAGAGGGAGAGGAAGGTGGTCATGAGGCCGGTGAGGATCTGGTCTTGTCCCTGAGTGGAGCCAATGTCCCCGGAAACAAAGGTGCCGACCATGCCGATGAGAAGGCACGCAGCCCCAGCCAGCCCGGCCACGCCGAAGCCGGGGATGACGAAGAGTTCGGCGGCGATGAGACCAATGCCGACGACGACCAGAAGGATGTCCCACCACTGAGCCATGCCCGCAAGTGCCGGTGCTCCAATAAGAAGCAGAAGGGCGACGAGGGCGGTGGCTCCGAATATGCCCATGCCGGGAGCGGCGAGTTCGATGAAGAGGGCGATAAGGAAGATCACGATAAGGACGCCCCGGACAGGAGTGCTGACGAGTACGCGGACGAGGGATTCCGACCACGAACGATCGTAGTGGATGATGCCAGTGGGGGAGGCGCCGAAATAGGCAGCAAGTTCGGTGTCATTCGCAATGGTCTGAGTGGCCAGGCCGTAAAAAATGGCTTCGGCGGGCTTGATGGTGAGGAGTCGGTCATTGGAGATGACCTGACCGAGAAGTTTCCAGTCGTCCCGCTCATCGGCGGTGGGGAGTTCCTGCCAGGGGGGGAGGGACTGGGCAATTTGGATTTCTTTGGCGATTTGTTCTGGAGTGAGCGTGTGTTCCTCTGGAGAGGTGTTTTGGGATCCGGTGATTCGATTGTAGAGTGAACTCTCACGGGGACCGACAGGTTGGGCGCTGACGGAGGGGGTTACGGATGACATTTGTGCAGGCGGAAGTTCCCCGAAGATTTGTTCGTACTCATCAGAGTTGACGAAGATTTTGCGGCCCGTGCTGGTATTTTCGATCAGCCAGAGTTCTATGCCGACGCTGATGAAGGCGGTAACTAGGTTTTCGTCATAGTGATTTCGGCGGGCAGAATCGATGACTTCGGTGAGGATGGGGGCTTCCATTTTGGCCCGCTCAGTTTTTTCCATCTGCATCAAGCCGACGAAGGGGGAAATCTGGATGGGGGCGGCGTCGCCGAATGAAGCGTTGGGAGCGACCACAATTTCGCGGCAGGCCAGGGAGATGATGGATCCAGCGGAATAGGCCTGTGGATGAATCCAGGCGACAAGATTGGCGGGAGTTTCGCTGCGGTCTTTAAGAAGATTGCAGATGTCGAGGGTGGAGAGGAGGTCGCCGCCGGGAGTATTGATGTCGAGGACGATGGCATCGGCGCCATCATCCCGGGCTTGCTTGATTCTTCTTTCCAGAGAGCGGAGGGTGATACCATCGATTACTCCTTCGACACGGAGGACGGCGATTTGGCTGGCCTGGCGGTAAGCGGGGATGGCGGCGGGGGGATTCGTGGTGGGGGGGCTG
>CAZLXE010000109.1:0-8087 GCA_964563005.1 uncultured Isosphaeraceae bacterium | reverse complement strand
CCGAATTCGCCCTCGGTTCAATCTCACCGAGTACATCCAGACAATCAGCACAGAGAATCTGATCGAGAAAGTCGCTCATGCCGCGATTAATCCTCGGCGGAAGGAAACGAGGATGGTTTTCGAGATCGCTCCAACGCCAGAATCAATCCATGCAACGCGCTGATCGCCTCGCGAATTTCCCGCACATCCAGAGCAGAAATCTCCCCATCGCTGATTGCGGCAATGGCTTCGGCACACTCCTTCACCGCATTCACCGTCGCATCATCGAGGGCTTCGTGACGAACGAAATATCCCCCCAATTCCTGACAGATATAGTCCAATACCCGATCACCCTGTTCGCCATCCGCACTCTGTAGCGTCCGGATCATCCGCTCGATGGGATTGGGCTGAGCACCAGCCAGAATTCGATTTACCTGCCGCGTGGACAACCCCAGAGATCGGGAAAACCGCTTCACTCCTACCGATTCCACCAGCGAAGCAAACTCACTGCGGGCCTGTTCGGTCAATTCGCTTGGTTCAGGGGGGTCATTCTGGGTCATAAATTCATTTCCGTCCATCAGGTAATTTTATCCTGAGAGGAAGCAGCATACCACGGCCATCTCCTGGGCGTCATGCTCCCCCAATTTTCATGATGGAGAGAATAAGTAAGGGATTTGCCGAACAATTTCACAAAATCGGGCTGAGCATTCCCGCTGCGTTCTGCCACAATCGCTGAGGCCATCCCCGTTTTCGCCACTCACCCGCATCGACTTCTTTCGAGTCTGCCATATACGAACGCTGCAGAAACCGCAGGCGGCTGGTGAAATTTCGATCATACACCACCATGCTCACCTCAAAATTCAACTCGAAACTCCGCCGATCCAGATTCGCCGTACTCACCAGAGACAGATCGCGATCAATGGTCAGCGTCTTCGTATGCAGCAATCCCTTCTGATATTCGTGAATGGTCACTCCATGATCCAGCAGCGTTTCATAATGACTGCGACTGGCCGCGGCGACAAACGGCGAATCATTCCGGGCGGGCACCACCAGGGCTGTGGTCAAACCCCGCCGGGCCGCCGAACACAATGCCGTCACCGTGGTGTCATCAGGCACAAAATACGGTGTGGTGATAATCAATTCCTCCCGTGCCGTGTGCAAAGCGGTCTGCACCAGTTGCCGCATCGCTTCGTTATACGCATTTGGCCCCGTCCCCACCACTTGCACAGGGATACCTCCGGCTCCGTCCGGCAATGGCTCCGGAGTCAAATCCAAAAGTCCTTCCAGTGATTCATCCGTATCGAGAAACCAGTCCTCCACAAACAGCATCTGCAGATCATGAACTGCCGGTCCTTCCACCCGTACCATCGCATCCACCCACGGCCCAAACTTCTTCTTGATGGCAAATTCCGCATCCGCCAGGTTCTGACTGCCCGTGTATCCAACCCTTCCATCAATCACCACGATCTTCCGGTGATTTCTCAGATCGATGCGCGACAGCAGCATACGGAATGGACGCACCGGCATTGCCTCCACCACCTGCACCCCGTTTGCTTCCATCTCCCGACGCAATGATGAACCTGTAAAATGCTTCGACCCCACCGCATCCACCAGCACCCGGCAAGTTACCCCTCTTCCCCCGGATTCCACCGGGGATGCCGCCCGCATCAGCGCTTCCCCCACCATGCGCCCGCTGTGATCCGCGCTGTAAATATAGAACAAAAGATGACAGTGATCCTTCGCCCGGTCGATATCTTCCACCAGCGACTGCACAAATAAATCCGTCGCCCCGAGCAGAGACAACGCATTGCCAGGACGAGGAATATTATCGCGGACACTCTCCGCCAGCGTCGCGATATGTTGAAACCGCTCGTGAATTTGAGCATGGGCAATCGCGAGGCCCGACTTGTGCAATGCCCTCAATTGTTGAATCCTCTCCGTGATCTCCCGGTGTCGCACCACCAGCCGCCGCCCCAGTCGAATCTCCCCCACCATCACATACGCCACCACCCCCACCACCGGCACGGCAAGGATCAACACAATCCACGCCAGTGTCGGGGCAGGCCGCGCCCGCCTTCGCAACAATACCACCACAATCATCCCCACCTTGAGGGCAACCTCCCCCCCCACCACAAACCATGGCCAGAATCCCGTAGGCATCCCCACAGTGTCACCACCGCCCCCCGGAATATCAAGCCAACCCCGAGCCTGCCACCTGTCACCTATTCCGGGGGCGGGGGTGGTTCCGGGGGTTCAGCCAGGTGTTCGTCATGATCAGGGCCGTCCAGACGAGCCATCCAGCCACGCCCAGCAGAATGATCCAGTGCCACTGCACCGGAGTGAGCCGCGACCCGGCAATGTCCGACTCCACCAGCGTCCGCACCGCCATGAACGGCCCCAGAGAAATGAGTTCCATCGTAAGACCTCCCCCGGATTCTCCGATTTCGACCCCTGAGAACGCCCCCACCCACGCCAATGCCGGGCCGAGCAGCCCCATGCCCAGGCAGGTCAACATGGCCAGATTCCTCGGCCCTACCCCGAAATATTCCTCAGAGATTCCACCCTCATTCTTGGTAGACCTATTCCCTTTGACATACTTCGCCGCAATTCCGGGGGCGGCTATGGCGGCTCCAGCAAGGATCGTCCAGCCTGTCAGCGTCGCATCAATCGCGGCCATGCGTTCCACCGACCAATCTGTCACCAGCCGCAGGGGCCAGATCACCACCTGCATCATTCCCAGCAACACAATCAGATCGAGCCAAGTCTGCGTAATCGGATACCACGCCGGCTTTTGCGACAACCGCAACAGCGGCCAGCCGATCATCAGCCCCACCGCCACACACAACAATAACAATCGCACCCCCGGCATGAACCCCGAAGCCGTTGGCTGAATCGGTGTGCGCACCCCAAGTGAAATCAGCCACGATCCGATCAGCCACAATGAGGACAGAAAAATCAGGGGTCGAGGGAGCATCAAGGGCTGCCTGAAGGGTCGATGTTCAACCATTTGAAACAGTATAGAGTCCGAAGTATGGACTGAACAAAGCGCACCCCCTCCTGACCTGTCCTGCCTGATCCATCTTCTTACTAAACTAATCGAACTGCAATTCCACTCCCTCCCTCTTCATCGCCTTCGTAAACGACAGAATCGCATCTGTCCCATCTGAACCCTTTTCCATTCGGAACAGATTATCAGGAATCATCGTCCCCTCCTGAGTGTAATTCAGTCCACTCATTTCCGTGGTCGCCTGAAACTCGATATGCCCGTCTGCAAATACCAGATGTCCTCCCCATTCCCCATTGCGTCCGATGGTGTATGAATTCGGTTCGAGCACCCCATCCTTCGGCCCCCGGTTGCCCAGAATCGGAAAGCGGCTGCTTCCGTGCGCCAACCAATACTTCCGCCATCGCTCTCCCCGCAACGGAACATGAGCGAAAGATGTATGAGAGAGATACGCCAGATCCGCCCGAAACCCGGGATCCCAGAACACCCCCTCCCCGGGCCGATAGGCACCATAATTGTAATGTTCATACGGTTCCACATACCCGCTGAACTCATTCCCCGAAATGAGTTGTTCAGGATTAATCAGTCTCTTCATCACCAGAACCGAAAACAAATTCGCCGTCGTATTCAACGAAACATCTCCCTCCGGCTCCCCTCTACCCCCGCGTCTATTCCCGCGCCCAGATCCGTCCCACTCTTCATCTCCCGGCCCCTTTGCCGCAATCGCGCTGGGTACAGGAAACCGTCCCCCCTCGTTCATCGCCTCCACCATCAGCGACTGCGCCAACGCATACAGATTGAGTTTGTCCTCCATCGACCGCACCGTCAACTCTTTCGCGGATCCCTCACCTGTCATTGTCTTATTCATCGAAGTAAAGGAGATAGACATCAGAATCACCATAATGACCAGCACCATCAACAATCCCACCAAAGAAAAGCCGTTTCGGGTAATGGATTTCAACATGATGATTCCTTGTGGTTCGGCGTAATCGAAACAACCTCCCTCTCTCATCTTCGCGATTCCTGCACGCCCGGTTTCGGCAATCCCTTCATAAACTCCTCCAACCGTCGTTCGGAAATGCCCGCCAGAAAGTCCTGCATCGGCCGCACCCTCGAATTTTCCCCCTCCACTTTCAACCTGATTCTCCCCCATGATCCATCACACTGAATGCTGTATTTTAATTCCGGCGGCTGATGCGAAGACTCAGGCGCAGAATGAAACCAATTCATCTCATGAAGCAACTCATGCACCCGCACAATCTCCTCATCCGTCATTGTCCCCGTCCAGGATATCTTCCCCAGCCGGGCGTCCAACCCTCCTGCAAACTCAAACATCCCATCCTGTCTTACTCGATACAGCACCACACTGCCCCCTCCCCGATCGACCAACATTTCCAAAGACATCCCACCAGTACGACTCGGTTTACCAACAGCACTTTGTGATATCCCGGCACATCCCGCTCCCCAAATCAAAATAATCATCCCCAACCCCAAGCCCCATCGACAAAATACAACATCTTTCATGGTCAACGATACCGATCATATGGATCCACACCAAGATCATAACGCCGATGAGCCAAGCGACCATCCCGCTTCGCCTCATCTTCAACCCACGCCACCGCCTTCAATCGTTCAAGCAGATTCCCAAAAGCCCGATCCTCCGGCGGCCCCTCCACCACCCATCGCTTTCCCCGGCTCGTAATGGTAAATCGATAACCCTCATCACCAGTCTCAACGCCCGGTGAGAATTCCTGCGCTGATTGATTCAACCTCCATTCCCCTAACGAAGCCCACAACCAATCCATCTGTTCCTGATCCAATCGATGCACCCTCGGCGGCAATTCATCTTCAACCTGCCCCCGTCCATAATGCAGCGCCCCATCCGGAAACACCACCACCCGCTCCATTTCACCCGATGCAGAACGCGCCACCAGATCGAAAGAAAAATCCATCGGCCGAGATTCAACCTGTCCCAGTCCGACGCCCTGATTCGCCTGACATCCTGCTATTCCCAGAATGATTCCCATCATCATGATCAATTCCAATGTCCTCATCCCCTGAGTGTATGACACACCCGCCCCCCCAAGCAAATCGCATCCCCTTCCGACTTTGCCCATTCTCCGCTATTCTGCCCCCCTCATGCTCACCAGCGTCCTTTGGCTCAACGACTATCTCGATCCTCCCTGCTCCGCCGAACAGCAGGGAGACCTCCTCACCCGCGCCGGTTTTCCCCTCGAGGGAACCGAGCCGGTCGAAAAGGGTGACATTCGGCAGGACTTTGAAATGACCTCCAACCGGGGTGATTGCGTCTGTCACATCGGCCTTGCCCGGGAAATCGCCGCCCTCTCCAATTGCGCTCTCAAAATCCCAGCCGTCTCCCTGAACCCCACCGGCCCCCCTGCCGCTTCCCTCGTCTCTGTCACCAACGAGGAACCCGAACTCTGCCCCCGCTATACCGCCCGCATCATCAGGGGCGTCACCGTCGCCCCTTCTCCTGACTGGCTGGCCGACCGTCTCCGCGCCCGAGGTGACATCCCCCGCAACAACCTCGTGGATGCCACCAACTTCGTCCTTTTCGAAATGGGCCAACCCACCCATGTCTTCGATCTCTCCACCCTCCACGGCCCGAAAATCATCATCCGCCGTGCCGAAAAAGACGAACCCTTCCTCCCCATCGGAGAAGGCGAATCAGAAGTCAAACTCACCCCCGCCGATCTCGTCATCGCCGATGCCGACCGCCCCGTAGCCATTGCCGGCGTCAAAGGCGGAGCCGTAACCGCTGTTACCGATTCCACCACCGACATCCTCATCGAAACCGCCACCTTCCAAGCCCTCGCCGTCCGCAACACTTCCCGTCGCCTCGGCATTTCCAGCGATTCCTGTTATCGATTCGAACGAGGCGTCCACCCGGCCCATCTCGACTCCGCCGCCGATCGCCTCTGTTCCCTCATTCTCGAACTCTGCGGCGGAGAACTCTGCACCGGCACGGTAGAAGACGGCGCTCCCCTGCCCAAACCCAAAACAGTCTCCCTGCGTCCTGCCCGCTGTCGGCAGATCATCGGTGTGGACATCCCCGATGATGACATGGTGTCATTCTTGAATCGTCTCGATTTCTCCCCCACCCTCACCCACGACGAAATTCACTGCACCGTCCCCAACCACCGCCTCGACATCGAACGCGAAATCGACCTCATCGAAGAAGTCAGCCGCATTTACGGCCACGACCGCATCCCCATCGCGGACTCGCTCGACATCCGAATCGCCCCCCCCCAATCCACCGAACTCGCCCGACAGGCCGTCCACAATGAACTCACCGGCATGGGCTTTATAGAAACCACCACCCATTCCCTCATCAGTGAATCCGCCATCCAGGCCCTGGGCCTGCCCCCCGAATTATGCCTCCGCGTGGATGACGATCGAGCCAAATCCACTCCCATTCTCCGCCCCTCCGCCCTCCCCAGTCTCCTCCGTGTCCGAAGTTACAATCACGACAACGGCGTCGAACACCTCAAACTCTTCGAGTCCTGCGCCACTTTTTGGAAAGAAAAAGACCAACATCAGGAACAAGTACGGCTCGGACTCATCATGGATATGGACACCGAAGCAGACGGCCTCCGCCCCCTGCGCGGCGTCCTCCAGCGAATCATAGAACTCCTGAAGGGCCATGACGCTTCCCTGCACTTGGAACCGAGCGATGCCTACCCCTGGTTCTCTTCCGGTGCCGTGGTTCGATTGAATGATCATGACCTCGGCTGGGCCGGAATCCTCAACCCATCTGTCCTCAAAAAGTTCTCCCTCGATCGCCCCATCCTCGCCGCCGATTTAAACCTCGCTCAATTTTACGCCCAATATCCCCCCGAAACCGAAGCCCACGCCCTCCCCAGTCACCCCGCTATAGAGCGCGATGTCTCCGCCATCATCGAAGAAAAAGTTTCTTGGAAATCCATCCAGGACACCGTCAACTCCCTCAATCTCGATCAACTTGAAGGAGTCGAGTTCATCACCGTATTCCGGGGAAAACAGATCGACGCCGGAAAGAAATCCCTAACCCTCCGCGCAAAATTCCGCGCTCCGGATCGAACCCTCACCCACGATGAAGTCGATCCCCAGATGAGTACCCTGATGGAATCACTCAAATCATCATTCCACGCCGAAATCCGGAAATAATCGACGGTGAACCTGGAAAACCAATCCCTCCATGATTTCCTAAACGCCGTGGGAGAAAAATCCCCCACTCCCGGCGGGGGCGCAGTTTGCTCCATCACCGCCGCTCTCGGCGCTGCTCTCGCCCGCATGGTCGTCAACTATTCCCTCGGCAAAAAATCCCTCGCCGGCCACCAGAATCTTCTCGAAGAGTCCCTCCCCCAACTCCAACAACTCCAACAACAATCCCTCAACCTCGCCCGCGCCGATGCCGAGGCCTACGCCCAACTCAACAAACTCTGGAAACTGGACAAAAACGACCCCCACCGGATAGAACACTGGGCCGCCGCCGTCACCGCCGCCATCGACGCCCCCCGCCAGGTTGTCTCCTGCATGCTCGATTTCCTGAACAAACTCAAATCTTTGGCCTGTTGTACGAATCCCCACCTCGCCAGCGATCTCGCCATCGCCGCCATCCTCGCCGACGCTGCCACTCGTTCCGCAGCATGGAATATCCGCATCAACCTCCCCCTTGTATCCGATGACTCCGTTCGTGGCGAATACGACCATTCTCTCATCCGCGATCTCCAACTATCAGCCGACCTCTGCCAGGAGATTGAATTGGCCTGCACTCCCACTCTCTGAAGACTGCTCCCCCAATTGGCCGATGATTCAACCGTGGCCGATCCCGAAGACATCATCGACTTCTCCTGGCTCCCCAAACCCCAAGAATCACAATCGACCGAAGAACCCAAACTCCCCTCCCGCCGGTTCCTCTCCATCTGGTTCCGCTGCTGCCACACCTACGGCCGACTCTATCGAAACAAAACCGAAACCGCCTACCAGGGCCATTGCCCCCGCTGTGGCGCCACAGTTCGTGCAAAAATAGGCCCCCACGGCACCGCCAGAAGAATCTTCGAAGCCCGCTAGCCCCAGACCGCTGACCGCTGACCGCTGACCG